>NZ_JARAVK010000266.1:0-12154 GCF_033792765.1 Streptomyces sp. PA03-6a
CCGCAGGAACGGCCGCAACTCGTCGGCTCCGTGGACGGCCGGACCCGGCAACCCCTCCCCGCCGCGCCGCCGGCGAGCGGGACGTGGACCGGATGCCGACCGGGCTGCGCATCGTCCGTGCGGTCGGCGCCGCGGCGGGGAGGGGTTGCCGGGTCCGGCCGTCCACGGAGCCGACGAGTTGCGGCCGTTCCTGCGGCTGCACGCCGACACGTCCTTCCACCCGGTCGGGACGTGCCGCCTGCTCGGCGAACACCGACGCCGCCGTCCTCGCGATCGCCGAGCGGGCGGCCGGGCTGACCGGGACGGCGGCGTGAGCGGGCCGGGCGTCAGCGGATCGGCATGCCTGACAGGGTGCGGGCGATGACGAGGCGCTGGATCTCGCTCGTGCCCTCGAAGATCGTATAAATGGCGGCGTCGCGGTGCATGCGCTCCACCGGGTACTCACGGGTGAAGCCGTTGCCGCCGAGGATCTGGATGGCCTGGGCGGTGACCTTCTTCGCCGTCTCGCTCGCGTACAGCTTGGACATCGAGCCCTCGGCCGAGGTGAAGGGCTTGCCCGAGATCGCCATCCAGGAGGCGCGCCAGACCAGCAGGCGGGCCGCGTCGATCCGGGTGCGCATGTCGGCCAACTGGAAGGCGACGCCCTGGTTGTCGATGATGGGCCGGCCGAACTGGGTGCGGGTCGTGGCGTAGTCGAGGGCGACCTCGTACGCGGCGCGGGCGGTGCCCACCGCCATCGCGCCGACGGCCGGCCGGGAGGCCTCGAACGTCGCCATGGCGGCGTTCTTCACGCGCTCGCCGCCCTTGGCCCGCTCGCGGGCCCTGGCGAGGCGCTCGTCGAGCTTCTCCTTGCCGCCGAGCAGGCAACTCCCCGGGATGCGGACGTCGTCCAGCACGACCTCGGCGGTGTGCGAGGCGCGGATGCCGTGCTTCTTGAACTTCTGCCCCTGGGAGAGTCCGGGGGTGCCCGGCGGCACGATGAAGGAGGCGTGGCCCTTGGAGCCGAGCTCCGGGTCGACGACGGCGACGACGACGTGGACGTTGGCTATGCCGCCGTTGGTCGCCCAGGTCTTGGTGCCGGTCAGCACCCACTCGTCCTTGGCCTCGTCGTACACGGCGGTGGTGCGCATCGAGCCGACGTCGGAGCCCGCGTCGGGCTCGGAGGAGCAGAAGGCGGCGACCTTCACGTCGTTGACGTCACCGTACATCTGGGGGATCCAGGTGCCGATCTGCTCCTCGGTGCCGTTGGCCAGGACGCCGACGGCGGCCAGGCCGGTGCCGACGATGGACAGGCCGATGCCGGCGTCACCCCAGAAGAGCTCCTCCATGGCGATCGGGATGCCGAGGCCGGTCGGGTCGAAGTACTGCTGGGCGTAGAAGTCGAGCGAGTAGAGTCCGATCTTCGCGGCCTCCTGGATCACCGGCCAGGGCGTCTCCTCGCGCTCGTCCCACTCCGCCGCAGCCGGGCGCATGACGTCGGCCGCGAAGCCGTGGATCCAGTCGCGCACCGATTTCTGGTCGTCGTTGAGCTCGAGCGAGAAGTCGCCCATCGTCCCCTCCACGTGCTTGTTACTTGCGGTAACGCCAGTGTGTTACCGGCTGGTAAGGGATGTCAACCGGACGAGGGGTGTTACGTTGCGCAGGCGCGAGGAAATTCGAACGGGCGGGGAGGCTCGGGTGGACACCAGCCAGCGGCAGGAGCGGCGGACGCCGTCCTCGGCGGAGGAGCGGCGCAGGGAGCTGCTCGAGGCCGCGGACCGCGTCGTGCTGCGGGACGGCCCCGAGGCGTCCATGAACGCCATCGCCGCCGAGGCGGGCATCACCAAGCCCATTCTGTACCGTCACTTCGGCGACAAGAGCGGGCTTTACCGAGCCCTGGCCAAGCGGCACACCGACGCCCTGCTCGCCAACCTGCGGGCCGCCCTCGACGCCCCCAACGAGCGCCGCGACCGCGTGGAGGCCACCCTCGACGCCTACCTCTCGGCCATCGAGGCCCGGCCGCAGGTCTACCGCTTCCTGATGCACCCCGCCGAGAGCACCGCGGATCCCGACCGCGGTTTCGACATCGGCCGCCACTCCGCCCCCGTGCTGCGCCGCATGGGCGAGGAACTGGCCGACGTCATCGCCGAGCGCCTCGACCTCGGCCCGGAGGGTCAGGTGGCGGCCCGGGTCTGGGGCCACGGCATCGTCGGCATGATGCACGCGGCCGGGGACTGGTGGCTGGGCGAGCGCCCCGTCGCCCGTGACGTCCTCGTCCGCCACCTCGCGGACCTGCTCTGGGGCCGCCTCGCCGCCGTGGGCGACCGCCCGGGCGCGCCGCGTCTCTAGGTACTGTCGGGCGCCCAGGGGGCCCGGCGGACGGCGCGCAGGGCGCGGTGGCGGCGCAGGCCGGTGAGCCGGTCGACGAACAGGCCGCCGCCGAGGTGGTCGCACTCGTGCTGGAGGCAGCGGGCGAAGAAGCCGGTGCCCTCCACGCGCAGCGGGGCGCCGTCGGTGCCGACGCCCTCGACGACGGTCTCGTCGTGCCGGGCGGTGCCCGCGTGGACGCCCGGCAGCGACAGGCAGCCCTCCTCGCCGGTCACCACGACCCCTTCGTTGTGCACGACGCGGGGGTTGACCACGTACCCGAGGTGCCGGACGTCCTCGTCGTCCGGGCAGTCGAAGACGAACACCCGCAGCGGCACGCCGATCTGGTTCGCGGCCAGCCCCACCCCGTCGTGCGCGTACATCGTGGCGAACAAGTCCTCGACGAGGCGCGCGAGTTCGGCGTCGAAGACGGTCACGTCGCGGCAGGGCTCCCGGAGCCCGGGGTCACCCAGCAGCCGCATCGGGCGGACGGTCCCGGAGCTGCCGGGGATGGGGGCGTGTGGCATGCGGGCCAGCGTACGGGGGCGGCTCGTTTCAGCGCCGGTGGGGGAAGTGGATAGGCTGATCGGCGACCGATGCCTTCCGGCCGGTGCAACGGCCCGGGGCACGCACTCCGGCCCGACGGCCGGGGAGGTGAGCGGGGCCGGACGCGAGGAGGATGTGGAGACGATGGCAGGCAATGCGGAGCCACTGTCGCCGCGGGCGAAGCTGGCCGTGACGGCGGGCAAGGCCGCGGCGGCAGTGTCGCGTGCGGCGGGGCGCGGCAGCGGATCGGTGATCGGCGGCCGGGTCGCCCTGAAACTCGACCCTGATCTGCTGGCCCGGCTCGCGACCCATCTCGACGTCGTGCTCGTTTCGGCCACCAACGGCAAGACCACCACGACGAGGCTGCTCGCCGAGGCGCTGCGCGCCAACGGCGAGGTCGTCTCCAACGCCCTGGGCGCCAACATGCCCGCCGGCATCACCTCGGCGCTCGCCGGCGGCTCCGAGGCCCGCTACGGCGTGATCGAGGTCGACGAGAAGTACCTGGCCGGCGTCGCCCGTGACGTCAAGCCCAAGGCCATCGCCCTGCTCAACCTCTCCCGGGACCAGCTGGACCGCGCCGCCGAGACCCGCATGCTCGCCGAGAAGTGGCGCGAAGGCCTGGCCGGCTCGGACGCCATCATCATCGCCAACGCCGACGACCCGCTGATCACCTGGGCCGCCTCCTCGTGCCCGACCGTCGTCTGGGTCGCGGCGGGCCAGGAGTGGAAGGACGACGCCTGGTCCTGCCCCTCCTGCGGCGGTGTCCTGCAGCGGCCGGCCGAGGACTGGTTCTGCGGCGAGTGCGGTTTCCGCCGCCCGACGCCGACCTGGGCGCTGTCCGGCGACCACGTGATCGACCCGTACGGGTCCGCATGGCCGATCCAGCTCCAGCTGCCCGGCCGCGCCAACAAGTCCAACGCCGCCGTGTCGGCCGCCGCGGCGGCCGCGTTCGGGGTCGACCCCAAGGTCGCCCTGGAGCGGATGTACAAGGTGCAGGCCGTCGCCGGCCGCTACGACGTGGTGTCCTTCCAGGACCGCGACGTACGGCTGCTGCTGGCGAAGAACCCGGCCGGCTGGCTGGAGACCTTCTCGCTGATCGACGGCCCGCCCACCCCGGTGATCCTCTCGGTGAACGCCCGCGGGGCCGACGGCACGGACACCTCCTGGCTGTGGGACGTGGACTACACCCGCCTGGCCGGGCACCCGATCCGGGTCATCGGCGACCGCAAGCTGGACCTCGCGGTCCGGCTCGAGGTGGCGGGGCTGCAGTTCGAGGTGTGCCAGGACTTCGACGAGGCGGTGCGCACCTCGCCGGCCGGCCGGATCGAGGCCATCGCCAACTACACCGCCTTCCAGGACCTGCGCCGCCGCGTCGGCAACTGACCGAAGACCCGTTTCGACAGGAGAACACGCTGTGAGCGACTCCAGCCTGCGTCTGGTGTGGGTCTACCCCGACCTGCTGAGCACCTACGGCGACCAGGGCAACGTCCTGGTCACCGAGCGCCGGGCCCGCCAGCGGCGGGTGCCGGTCACCCGGATCGACGTACGGTCCGACCAGCCGATCCCGACCTCCGGTGACATCTACCTCATCGGCGGCGGCGAGGACCGCCCGCAGCGGCTGGCCGCCGAGCGGCTGCGCCGCGACGGCGGGCTGAACCGCGCGGTCGACAACGGCGCCATCGTCTTCTCGGTGTGCGCCGGCTACCAGATCATCGGCCACGAGTTCGTCAACGACCTCGGCCGTCCCGAACCGGGCCTGGGCCTGCTGGACGTCGTGAGCGTCCGCGGCGAGGGCGAGCGCTGCGTCGGCGACGTGCTGGCCGACATCGACCCCGCGCTCGGCCTGCCGCCGCTGACCGGCTTCGAGAACCACCAGGGCGTCACGCACGTCGGCAAGAACGCCCGCCCCCTGGCGCGGACCCGCTTCGGCAACGGCAACGGCACCGGCGACGGCACCGAGGGCGCGTACAACGAGACCGTCTTCGGCACCTACATGCACGGCCCCGTCATGGCCCGGAACCCGCAGATCGCGGACATGCTGATCAAGCTGGCGATGGACGTCAGGGCGCTGCCGCCGGTCGACGACCAGTGGTACGAGGCGCTGCGCGCGGAGCGCATCGCGGCGGCGTCCCAGCCGGCCTGAGGTCCGCAACGTCGCGGGGCCGACCGGGGGAAACGGGGCCAGGGCCGGGTTGTGTCCGCAGTGCGGGCGGCGTTTCCGCCGCCCGCGCCCGGCTCGATAACGTAGTGAGCAGCGGTGCGCGTCGCCGCGGGTCCATCCGGACGACGGCGTCCGGCGCCCGGATCGATCTTTCAGGAGTAACGAGCAAATGCGTATTGGTGTGCTGACGAGCGGCGGCGACTGCCCCGGCCTCAACGCCGTCATCCGGTCGGTCGTGCACCGCGCGGTCGTCGACCACGGGGACGAGGTCATAGGTTTCCACGACGGGTGGAAGGGCCTCCTCGAGTGCGACTACCGCAAGCTCGACCTCGACGCGGTCGGTGGCATCCTGGCCCGTGGCGGCACCATCCTCGGCTCCTCGCGGGTCCGCCCCGAGCACCTGCGGGACGGCGTCGAGCGGGCCAAGGGGCACGTCGCCGACCTGGGTCTCGACGCGATCATCCCGATCGGCGGCGAGGGCACCCTCAAGGCCGCCCGGCTGCTGTCCGACAACGGGCTGCCGATCGTGGGCGTGCCCAAGACGATCGACAACGACATCGCCTCCACCGACGTCACCTTCGGCTTCGACACCGCCGTGACGGTGGCCACCGAGGCGCTGGACCGCCTGAAGACCACCGCCGAATCGCACCAGCGCGTGCTCATCGTCGAGGTCATGGGCCGCCACACCGGCTGGATCGCCCTGCACTCCGGCATGGCGGCCGGCGCGCACGCGATCGTCGTGCCGGAGCGCCCCTTCGACGTCGCGGAGCTGACCCAGCGGGTCGGCGAGCGCTTCTCCGCGGGCAAGAAGTTCGCGATCGTCGTGGTCTCCGAGGGCGCGAAGCCGCGAGAGGGCACGATGGAGTTCGAGTCGGGCGTCAAGGACGTCTACGGCCACGAGCGCTTCACCGGCATCGCCACCCGGCTCTCGATCGAGCTGGAGGAGCGGCTGGGCAAGGAGGCCCGCCCGGTCATCCTCGGCCACGTGCAGCGCGGCGGCACCCCCACCGCCTACGACCGGGTGCTGGCCACCCGCTTCGGCTGGCACGCGGTCGAGGCCGCGCACAACGGCGACTTCGGCATGATGACGGCGCTGCGCGGCACCGACATCACGCTGGTGCCCCTGGCCACCGCCGTCGAACACCTCAAGACCGTCCCCGCCGAGCGCTACGTCGAGGCCGAGTGCGTGCTGTGACGCACTGATCACACTCCTCGAACCGCCCCCGGTCGCGAGCGCGACCGGGGGCGGTTCTAGTCTGGTGCGGGCGCACCCGCCCCAACCGGCACATTGCCGACGGCGCGGTGCGTGCGGCAGGCACGACAGGAGAGTGACGGATGGACCACGGCGGACACGGGATGACGGCGGAGCTCCCGCCGTTCACCCTCGGCCGGGGGCTCGAGTTCAGCGGGGATCCGGTCTTCCTGGCCGGCTGTCTGCTCGCGCTCGCGCTCTACGGCTGGGGTGTCGTACGACTGCTGCGGCGCGGCGACCGCTGGCCGGCCGGACGGATCGTCGCCTTCGTCGCCGGCGTGCTGTCCATCGCCCTGGTGATGTGCACCGCGCTGAACGACTACGGCATGGTCATGTTCAGCGTCCACATGGTGCAGCACATGGTCGTCAGCATGGTCTCCCCCATCCTCCTGCTGCTGGGCGCCCCGGTGACCCTGACGCTGCGGGCGCTGCCGACGGCGGGACGCGGCCGCAAGGGCCCGCGGGAGCTGCTGGTGGCGCTGCTGCACAGCCGCTACCTGCGGGTGATCACGCATCCGGCGTTCACCATCCCGCTGTTCATCGCCAGCCTGTACGGGCTCTACTTCACCCCGCTGTTCGACACCCTGATGGGCAGCCGGACCGGGCACATCGCGATGATGGTCCACTTCCTCGCGGTGGGCCTGGTGTTCTTCTGGCCGATCATGGGCGTGGACCCGGGACCGAACCGGCCGAGCCATGTGCTGCGCATCCTCGAACTGTTCGCCGGGATGCCGTTCCACGCCTTCTTCGGCATCGCCCTGATGATGGCGAGCGAGCCGATGATCGGCGCCTTCAAGCACCCGTCCGCCTCGCTGGGGATCGACGCGCTGGACGACCAGACCGCGGCCGGCGGCATCGCATGGGCGTTCAGCGAGATCCCGTCGGTGATCGTCCTCGTGGCGCTGCTGATCCAGTGGTACACCTCCGACCAGCGCCAGGCGCGTCGTAAGGACCGCGCCGCGGACCGCGACGGCGACGCGGAACTGGCAGCCTACAACGCGTACTTGGCATCCTTGGAGGCACGGGGTCGCGGCTGACGGGGCCGCCCGCCGCGAAGGGAGGCCCGCGATGGGCGACCAGGTACGGATATCGGGCGACGCGCTGCAGTTGCCGGGCGGTGTCACGGTGCGCTTCATGCGCACCCTGCGGCTGCCGGAGACGGGGACGCATCCGCTCCCACCCGGGATCGGCACCTTCCCGCTGCGCCGGGTCTCGGACCACCCCGACACCGCCCCGCAGGAATGGCTCGCGCGGGGCGGGGTCATGCTGCCCGTCTACCAGCGCGAGGCCATGTGGCTCAGCTTCTCGGCCTCCGCGCCGGCCGCGCTCCAGGTGGGCGTCGGCAAGGTGTGCGCGGTGTCGGGGCGGCCGTGGAGCGACCGGCTGTCGCAGGACCCGCAGAACTATGTGGTGCTGCCGCGCCAGCCGTGGCTGGACGGCATCAACTCGGGCTCCGGGACGATCCGGCAGTTCGTGGCCGTGCCCCTGGGCCTGGGCGCGACCGTCGAGGGCCAGGTCACCGGCGAGGAGGTCTGGGGCGGGGTGCAGTTGCAGGTGTCCGAACTCGGCGAGGAGCAGTTGGCGGCGTGGCGGGCGGAGCAGCGGCGCCGGGAGAGCACGCGTCGCGCGGCCTTCGGCGGCTACGGCGGCGCCCCGGGGGCGATGCCGATGGCCGCCCCGGCGGCCGCCCCTCCGCCGGCCCCGGGGGGCGTCCCGCGTCCGGGGGGCGCCGCGCGCCGGGCGGCGGGCGCGGGACGGTCCCCGGTCTCCATGGGGCTGGGCGCCGGCGGCCGCATGCGGCAGGAGGTCTACCGCGACGACCGCAAGCCCTCGGACTGGCGCGCGAAGCCCTCGGGCCGGGTCTACGTCCACCTGACGACGGTGCCGGAATGGCGCCGCATCACCGGCGAGCCGGCTCCCCCCTCCCCGGTCAACCGCGCCGCGTACACCGCCGCCGGACTGCCCTGGTTCGACTACTACGACGCCGACGCCGAGGACCTGGCGGCGCCCGGCACGCTCACCCAGGTGAAGCCGGTCGGCGACTGGCTCGGCGAGGACGAGTCGCCGTGGGTGGCGCCGCACCCGGGTCAGGTGCAGCAGCTGGGGGACGAGGGTCAGGTCACCGACGGCGACTGGTAGCGCACGGCGGGCGGCGGCGGGACCATGGAGTCCGGGCCGCCGCCGCGCGGCCCCCGGGGAGGAGGCCAGGGATGCCCACACCTGCCAAGGCGATGATCACGTGCACGGTGGCGTGTCTGGTCGCCGTGACCGCGTACACGGTGGCGCTCGGCCCCAACGGATGGGTGTGGTTCGCCTGGGTCGTCCTCACCCTGGCCACGATCGGGGTGTTCGCGATCCGCACGCCCCGCTGAGGCTTCCCGGCCGCCGGCCCGTCCTCAGGTCCGTGCCGCGGCGGTCTGCGCGTCGCGGGCGGCGATCGTCCCGATGCGGCGCAGGTCGTCGGTGAGGTCACCGCTGCGGTCGAGGTGGGCCGGGACGAGTCGGCCCACGAGCCACCGGAACCAGGCGGGCGTGTTCCTCATGCGGTAGGTCTGCACCACCCGTGTCCCGGTGCCCGCCGGCTCCACCGCGATGGTCCAGTCGGTGCTGTCGGGGAAGAACGGGGTGGCGACGGTACGCCACGTGATCCGGTGCGGGGCCTCGAACGCCACGATCTCGCAGACCCGGCTCCACCTCAGCCGGCCCGATCGGTTGCGGCCGCGGAAGCGGGCGCCCGGTGCCGCCGTGCTCGCCCCGCGCAGCCAGGTGACCCGGTGGCACTCGTGGCTCCACTCGCTGGTCCGGGTCACGTCCGCGACGACGCGCCACACGGCCTCGGCCGGCGCGTCGACGACCACCTCGGTGCGGCACGTCCGGGCGACGCCCCGCTCCCTGTCGTTGTCCCTCACTGTTCCTCCCCCTCCAGGTCGTGTACTTGGGTCTCACGCGTCGAGCAGCCGGTCGATGACACCGGCCACCCACTGTTCGTACTGCTGCGGTGTCCAGCCGGAGATCCCGGTCAGCAGGTGGTAGACCTCGACGCCGAGGACCGCCCACACCCCGTCGAGCTCCTCCCGGGTCACCGCACGCCCCGTGACGCCGGTCATGCCCTGCTCGACGCTGACGCGCCGGCGCCGCTGGTTGTCCCGCAGCTTCCCCGCCAGGTCGCCGTTGGAGGCGGCCGCCTCACGCAGCGCGAGGTGCACACCGGCGGTGCGCCGGTGGATGGCGGTGACCAGCCGCGCGGCGGCGGCGATCCGCTCCTGCCGGGTCCCCGACGCGAGTCCGGCGAACTCCGGGCGTTCGGCGAGCGCTTCGGGCTCCGCGTCGCCGACGACGGCGACGTCGAGCGCGGCCATCAGCAGCTCGCCCTTGGACCGGAAGCCCGCGTACACCGTCTCGACCGACACCCCGGCCTCGCGGGCGACGTCACGCATCCCGGTCGCCGCCCACCCCCGCTCGCCGAACAGCCGGACGGCCGCGGCCAGCACGACGGCCCGGGTCTCACCCGCCTGCTGCTCGCGTCGCGGTGACCGGTACGCGCGCCGCGCCCGGGGCTCCTCCTGCTCCGCCATCAGCGGACCTCCCCTCCCCGCTCGGGGTCCTGCGGCCGCCACCATTGCGCCAGGCGCCGCCGGTAGGCGCGGGCGAAGCCATGCAGCAGGATGAAGCGCGGAACGGGGGGCACCAGGGCGACCACGATCCGGTGCCCCTCGGGGTCGATGCCGTCGAGCAGCCAGTGCCCCTCCATGCCGAGCTGCCCGAACGACTTGGACTTCACGTTGTACCGCTGGTCCCAGGCATGCCACTCGGCCTGCGTGAGGGTGGCCGACACGACGGGCATGGCCTCCTCGACCTCGCGTTCCAGGTGCGGTACGAGGACGGCCGTCAACGCGTCGAGCGCCGCCAGCAGTCTGACGCGCGCCTGGTCGGAGGCCGTCTCCGCGTACCGCCGGGCGGCGTCCGTCACGGTCACGGCCGCCGGGCTGATCCGGCGGTGGTCGGCGTCCAGCGAGTCCAGCAGCGGCCCGGTGGCCGGGTCGCGCTCGCGCACCAGGGGCCACAGGCCCTCGTCCTCGCCGATGTGGTGCGCGTGGAGGAACTCCATCAGCCACACGACGTGCCGGCCGACCGCGCTCCCCTGCCCCGGCTGCGGATGCGGCTCGGTGGACAACACCGTCCGCGTGCGCTCCAGGTCACGGCGGAGCGCGCCGTGCACGATCCCCATCATCCGCGTGTCCGCGGGTGCGTAACCCGTCCCCATGTCGACCTCCCCGTCGCCGTCCTGCTCGGAGACTAGGGCCCGGGATGTTTTCATTACAACGTCGTTCCGGTGAATTTTGGCCCCGTGGGCGGCACCACCCCTCATGCCCCGGCGTGGATGCAGGCCGTCAGGCCCTCGTCCTTCCTCCGCCCCCTGTCACGGAGGCGACCACCTTGGCGAGGACGGCCGTCACGACGAGGGTCCCGGTCAGGACCATCCCGACGCCGACCACGAAGAGGCCGCTCGAGTCGTCCGACCAGTCGACGAAGGCGGCGGCGGTCAGGCCGAGCGTGGTGCCGAGCACGGCGGCCATGACGAAGCCGCGGGACGCGGCCCAGCACACGGCCGCCACGAGCGTCAGAACCAGCCCTGCGACCTGCCAGGCTTCGTAGGGACCGGTCACGGTGCCGTCGGGCTGCACATCACGGTGCCTGTCCCAGCCCAGCCAGGCAGCCCAGTCGGCCGACGCGACGACGGCCAGCAGGAGGATCGGCAACAACCGGGACACGGGATTCGCTGTTGATCGGCGCATGACCCGAGCGTCCCGCCCCGCCTGGGCACCGGCCAGAGCGCACGTACTCAGCTCCGGCCGAGTACGTACCCCCCCCACGCGGCAGCCGCAAAGGCCCGGCGTCAGGCGGGGGCGTGGCGGGCGAGGCCGGAGACGAGGAGGTCGAGGCCGAACTCGAAGCGTTCGTCGCCCTCGTCGCGCATGAGGGCGTCGACCATGCCCGTGATGTGGGGGAAGCGCGCGGGGGGCAGCGAGCCGAAGTACTCGCGGATGCGGGCGATGTGCTCGTCGAGGGGGACGCCCGTCCCGCCGAAGCCCTGGCTGTTGCGCAAACTCTCCTCGACCGCGGTGGCGGTGACGAAGAGCGCGAGGGCGTCCACGCCGTAGGCGCAGACCCGGTCGGACAGGCCGCCGGCCTTGAAAACCGCGAGCATGGCCTCGGCGTTGAGGAGGGCGTTGGGGCCGAAGGGGATGCCCTGGCCGATGGCGGCGCGCGCGAGGTCGCGGTGGGCGACGAGGACGCGGCGGCCCTGCCGGGCCATCTCCTTGATCTGCTCCTGCCACCGCTGCGGGTCGGGCTCGGGGCGGGTCACGTCGGCCTGGATGCGGTCGAGGAGCAGCTCCAGCAGCTCCTCCTTGTTGGCGACGTGCGCGTAGAGCGAGGCGGCGCCGGTGTCCAGTTCCTGGGCGACCCGGCGCATGCTCAGCGCGTCGAGGCCTTCGGCGTCGACGACGTGCAGGGCCGCGGTGACGATCGCCTCACGGCTGAGGCTGCGGCGGGGGGCCTTCTTGCGCTCGGGGCGCCAGGGCGGGACGGGGACCGATGTCACGTGCTGCGTACCTCCGGGAGCGGAACACGAACAGCGTACTTGACACGAACACTGTTCGTCTTCTAGAACACTGTTCGTTCAGAACGAACGCCGTTCGTCCGATTCCGCGGAGGCCCCCGTGACCACCCAATCCCTCTCCCCGCCGGCGCCCCCGTGATCATCAGTACGGAGAAGGCCAGCGTGTAGGCGGCGGTGATCCACTGGATCTGCGTGGAGCTGCCGCCGAAGTCCGCGCGGATCGAGG
>NZ_JARAVK010000267.1:0-12095 GCF_033792765.1 Streptomyces sp. PA03-6a
CCGTACAGCCCCCCGTCGGCGCGGCGCCACCACCGCACCAGCCCGCGCCGCCGCCCCCGCCGCCGAGCGGCCCGCCCGGACCCCCGGCGCCGCTGTCCGTCGGCCAGTGGCACCGCTACGACCCCTGGGCGCCCCCGGGCGGCTCCGCGGGGCAGCAGCCGACCGCCCGGCGCACGGGGAGCCGGCGCGCCCCGCTGGCGGCCGCCCTGATCGCCGTCACCCTGATCGCCGGAGGCGTCGGCGGGGCGCTGGGCGCCTACGTGCACGACAGCGGCGGCACGCCGGAGGTGACCCTGCCGCAGGCCACCGCGGAGGCCGGCACCCGCGCCCCGGACAGCATCGCGGGCATCGCGGCCCAGGTCCTGCCCGGCGTCGTCTACATCCACGTCAAGGGCGACGCCGGTGAGGGCACCGGCACCGGGTTCGTGCTGGACGGCGAGGGCCACATCCTCACCAACAACCACGTGGTGGAGAGCGTCGCCAAGAGCGGCACCATCTCGGTGACCTTCAACGGCGGCCAGGTGAAGCCCGCCACGATCGTGGGCCGGGACACCGGCTACGACCTGGCGGTCATCAAGGTCAGCGGGGTGAAGGGGCTCCACCCGCTGACCCTCGGCGACTCCGACGCCGCCCAGGTCGGCGACCCGGTCGTCGCCATCGGCGCCCCGTACGGCCTCGAGGGCACCGTCACCTCCGGCATCATCAGCGCCACCCAGCGCCCGATCACCGCGGGCGGGGAGACCAACAGCAGCGACGTCAGCTACGTCGACGCCATCCAGACCGACGCCCCGATCAACCCCGGCAACTCCGGCGGTCCGCTGGTCGACGCCAAGGGCCTGGTCATCGGGATCAACAGCGCCATCCGCTCGGCGGACAGCGGCTCCGACCCCTTCGGCAACAGCAGCCAGGGCGGGAGCATCGGCCTCGGCTTCGCCATCCCGGTCAACCAGGCCAAGCGGGTGGCCGAGCAGCTGATCAACGACGGCAAGGCCACCCACCCGGTGATCGGCGTCAGCATCAACCTGCAGTACTCCGGCGACGGCGCCCAGGTCAGCCCCGAGGGCCAGGGCGAGGGGGACTCGGTGACCCCGAACGGCCCCGGCGCCAAGGCGGGCATCGAACCGGGTGACGTGATCACCGCCATCGACGGCAAGCGGGTGCACAACGGCGAGGAGCTGATCGTGCGGATCCGCGCCCACCGGCCCGGCGACACGCTGCAGCTCACCGTGAAGCGGGACGGCAAGCAGCGCGCCATGGAGCTGACCCTGGGCTCGGCCAGCGGGAACTGAGCACGGCGAATTCGGGATTTACCGGGGCGCGACCTACTGTTGACCCTGCCCACTCCCGTGCAGACGGTTGGGGCAGGTACGGTGAGATCCGCCGGATTCCGTCCGCCGGCCGAGGACCACGAGGAGCTGCACGGTGTTTTCAGACATAGGCGCGCTGGAGGTCGTCGCGCTCGTGATCCTTGCCGTGCTCGTGTTCGGGCCGGACAAGCTGCCCAAGGTCATCAAGGACGTGATGCAGTTCGTCCGCAAGGTGCGGGAGTTCTCCGACAGCGCGAAGGCGGACATCCGCAGCGAGCTGGGCCCGGAGTTCAAGGACTTCGAATTCGAGGACCTGCACCCGAAGAACTTCGTCCGGAAGCAGCTGCTGGACAACGACGAGCTGGGCCTGAAGGAGATCCGCAACGGATTCGACTTCAAGGAGGAGATGTCGGCGGTCACCGACGCCGTGCACGGCCGCGACAGCGGCGGCGGCTCGGGTTCCGCCGCGGGCTCCTCGGGCACTCCGGACCGGCTGCGCAAGCGCGACGGCCTGACGCCCGGCGAGGCCCCGCCGTTCGACTCCGACGCCACCTGATGCAGGGGCCTGCCCCGATCACGTAGCGCGAGTGGCTATTCTCCCTTTGTTTGCCCTTATGGAGGAGGCGCCGCGCGTATGGAGACCACAGCTGATCCGGCGGATCGTACGACCGGCGGCTATCTCAAGGCCGACTTCACCTGGTACGGACTGGACGAGGCGTTCACCGGCGACCGTTGGCTCGCCCCGGTCGGCATGAGCGCCGACGGCACGGTCGAGCACGGATCCACCGGCCACGGCGACGAACCGTCGGTCAAGGTCGAGCCCACCCCCGACCACCGCCGCTTCGTGGTGGTCGTCACGGTCGCCGACCGCCCGGTCCGGCGCAGCTCGGACGGCACCGGCGTGCTGGACGCCACCTCGGTCGCCTCGGCGGCCTGGCTGGCGGGTTCCGGACTGCTGACCTGCACCTGGCCCACCCAGATGGAGCGGCACCTGCGGCAGAACTGGCTCGACCAGCAGACCGCCATCGCCTGGGACCTCGCGGACAACCTCGAGGGCCCCGACTGGTCGGCGCTCAGCCTGCCGGTGGACGGCGTCCCCACGCCGTTCCACTACCGGGAGTCGGAGTACGGCTGGGTGATGGCCGGGTCGGCGCGCGGGGTGCACCTGGGTGCCTTCGGGCGCGGGATGAGCGCCTACGGCCTCGGCCTGGCCCAGGTGAAGGACATCACCACGTACCGGCCGTGAGGCCGTGAGCAACGGCTCAGGGGCGCCTCCCATGCCGGGAGGCGCCCCTGAGGTGTCCGGCGGGCCGGTCGTGGCCGGCCCGCCGGTTCAGAACTTGTTGCGCGGCGTGATGCCCAGCGACATGCCGGCCAGTCCGCGCTGACGCCCGCCCAGCTTGCCCGCGATGGCCCGCAGCGCCGAGCCGGCCGGGGACTGCGGGTCGGTCAGGACGACCGGGCGGCCGTCGTCGCCGCCCTCGCGCAGCCGCACGTCGATGGGGATCTGGCCGAGCACCGGCACGGTCGCGCCGGTGGTGCGGGTGAGGCCCTCGGCGACCCGTTCGCCGCCGCCGCTGCCGAAGACGTCGACCATCTCGCCGCAGTGCGGGCAGGGCAGCCCGGACATGTTCTCGATGACGCCGACGATCTTCTGGTGGGTCTGCACGGCGATGGTGCCCGCCCGCTCGGCGACCTCGGCCGCCGCCTGCTGGGGCGTGGTGACCACGAGGATCTCGGCGTTCGGGACCAGCTGCGCGACGGAGATCGCGATGTCGCCCGTGCCGGGCGGCAGGTCGAGCAGCAGCACGTCCAGGTCGCCCCAGTACACGTCGGCCAGGAACTGCTGCAGCGCCCGGTGGAGCATCGGGCCGCGCCACACGACCGGGGCGTTGCCCGGGGTGAACATGCCGATGGAGATGACCTTCACACCGTTGGCCGAGGGCGGCATGATCATGTTCTCGACCTGGGTCGGACGGCCGTCCGCGCCCAGCATCCGCGGCACGCTGTGGCCGTAGATGTCGGCGTCGACCACACCGACCTTCAGGCCGTCGGCGGCCATCGCGGCGGCCAGGTTCACCGTCACCGAGGACTTGCCGACGCCGCCCTTGCCGGAGGCGACCGCGTACACCCGGGTCAGCGAGCCGGGCTGCGCGAAGGGGATCTCCCGCTCCGCCTGCCCGCCACGCAGCGAGGTGGCCAGCTCGCGGCGCTGCTCGTCGCTCATCACGTCCAGTTCGACGGTCACCGCGGTGACCCCGGCGACCTTCGACACGGCGGTGGTCACCAGGTTGGTGATGGTGTCCCGTAGCGGGCAGCCCGACACCGTCAGGTACACGCCGACCCGCACCGCGCCGTCGTCCGCGATGTCGACCGACTTGACCATGCCGAGGTCGGTGATCGGCTTGTGGATCTCGGGGTCGTTCACCGTCGCGAGCGCGGCGCGCACCGCGTCGGGCGAAGGGGAGGAGCCGTGCGCTTCGGTAGCCATGCGTCGATGGTACGTCCCGCACCGTGCCCGCAGGACCCCCGGTGGGCGGGTTCACACGGCGGCGGGACGACCCCGGCGGTCACTCCGCCTCGGCACGCTGCCGCTGGTCGATGTCCTTCAGCAGCTCCTGCAGTTCGGAGCGGATCCAGTCGCGTGTGGCGACCTCTCCCAGGCCCAGCCGCAGCGCGGCCACCTCGCGGGTCAGGTACTCGGTGTCGGCGATGCTGCGGTCGTTCGCCTTGCGGTCCTGCTCCAGGTTGACCCGGTCGCGGTCGTCCTGCCGGTTCTGCGCCAGCAGGATCAGCGGGGCGGCGTAGGAGGCCTGCAGCGACAGCATCAGGGTGAGGAAGATGAAGGGGTAGGAGTCCCAGCGCAGATGGCGGGGCGCCAGCGCGTTCCACGCCACCCACGCGATGATCACCACCGTCATCCAGACGATGAACCGCCCGGTCCCCAGGAAGCGGGCGATCTTCTCCGACAGCCGCCCGAACGCCTCCGGGTCGTAGGAGGGCAGGAAGCTGATCCGCGGTACCCGCGGCTGGTCGAGGCGGACGCGGGGGCGCTCGTCGCTCACTGCGCCGCCTCGTGCAGCTCCGTCTCGCGCCAGTCCTCCGGCAGCAGGTGGTCCAGGACGTCGTCGACGGTGACGGCGCCCAGCAGCGATCCGCTGTCGTCGACGACCGGCACCGACACCATGTTGTACGTCGCCAGGAAGCTGGTGACCGCCGGCAGCGGGGTGTCCGGCGACAGCGGTTGCAGGTCGCTGTCGAGGAGCGCGCTGACCAGGGTGAACGGGGGGTCGCGCAGCAGCCGCTGGAAGTGCACCGTGCCCAGGTACTTGCCGGTCGGGGTCTCGTCCGGCGGCCGGCAGACATACACCTGGGCGGCGAGCGCGGGGGACAGGTCCGGGTTGCGGACCCGCGCCAGGGCGTCGGCGACGGTGGCGTCGGGGCGCAGCACGATCGGCTCCGTGGTCATCAGACCGCCGGCGGTGCGCTCCTCGTACGACATCAGCCGGCGCATGTCGGCCGCCTCGTGCGGCTCCATCAGTCCCAGCAGCCGCTCCTGCTCCTCCTTCGGCAGTTCGGCCAGCAGGTCGGCGGCGTCGTCCGGGTCCATCGCCTCCAGCACGTCGGCGGCCCGCTCCTGCTCGAGCTTGCCGAGGATCTCCACCTGGTCGTCGTCCGGCAGCTCCTCCAGGACGTCGGCGAGGCGGTCGTCGTCGAGGGCCGCGGCGACCTCGGCGCGACGCTTGGGCGACAGGTGGTGCAGGACGTTCGCCAGGTCGGCCGCACGCAGCTGGTCGAAGGTGGCGAGCAGTGCCTCCGCGCCCTGCGCGTGCTCGTCCAGCGAGAAGCCGGTGACCGCGGACCACACCACCGTCAGCGTCTCCCCGCTGCGCCGCAGCGGGCCGCCCTTGCCGCGGCGCACGAAGGCCTTGTCGATCTCCCAGTCGCGGCGCGCGGCGAGGCGCACCATGGACACGTCCAGCACGGTCACGTCCTCGCCGGTCTCGACCAGCGTCACCCGCTGGTCAAGCAGCTCGCCCAGGACCAGGGTCTCGGTCGGGCGCTGTTCGAAGCGCTGCATGTTGACGACACCCGTGGTGATCACCTGACCGGACTCCACGCCCGTCACCCGCGTGATCGGCAGGAAGATCCGGCGCCGGCTGACGACCTCCACCACCAGACCCAGCACACGCGGCGGCCGGCCCCCGACCCGCAGCATCACGACCACGTCCCGGACCCGGCCGACCTGGTCGCCGTTGGGATCGAAGACCCGCACCCCGGAGAGGTGCGAGACGAAGACCCGGGAGGTTCCCGCTGGCATGCCGCCAGGCTAACGCCGCCCCCGCCCCCCGGGCGCGCGGTAATGCTCCACGGGGGCTTCGCACGGCGTTCACAGCGGTTCACCCGGCCAGCGGTACGCTGCGGTAGCTTCGGCTCCGCTTCGCCGCTGCCCTCGTGTGACGGGCGCGTACAACTGCAGGAGGAAGAGAACACGTGATCCCCGGCCGCAGGTCAGCCGTCCTCGTGAGCCTTCTGGGCGCGGTCCTGGTGTTCGCCGGAGCGACAGGGTGCGCGGGTGATCCGGACGCGGGGACCAACGGCGTCGGCAAGCTGCCGGCCGGGACCATCGAGAAGCGCGCCCGCACCGCCGCCGACGCGGCCGACACGGTGCGGCTGTCCGGCACCGTCATCAGCAAGGGGCGCACCTACACGCTCGACATGCGGCTGCGCGGCAACGGCGGCCTGGGCGAGGTCACCTCCGACGGCAGCACCTTCGAACTGCTGCGGGTGGGCGACGACCTCTACCTCAAGGCGGGCGCCGGCTTCTACGGCGACCAGGTCGGCGCCAAGCTCAAGAACAAGTACGTCAAGGTGCCCGCCGGGGACCCCACGTACGACCAGTTCAGCGGCTTCACCGACAAGGAGGTGCTGCTGGAGGGCCTGTTCGTCCTGCACGGCGAACTCGCCGTCGGGGACCACCGCTCGGTCGGCGGCGTCCGCACCATCGCCGTCACCGCGGACGGCGGCAACGGCGGCACGATCGACGTGTCCCTGGAGGGCAAGCCGTACCCGCTGCGCTACGAACGCGCGGGCGGCGCCGGCACGCTGACCATGGCCGACTGGGGCAAGGACTTCACGCTGCGCGCGCCGGACGAGGACGACGTCGTCGACTACGGCAAGGCCGTGACGCAGTAGGCCCGGGGCTCAGGCCCTCTTGCGGCGCCGCAGCAGCAGCTTCGGCAGACCGGCCGGGACCGGCTGCCGGGTGGTCGCGGACGTCGGCACCGGGGCCGCCGCGCCACTGGCGTCCGTCATCGCGCCGGGGCGCTCCAGGGGGTCGCCGGTGGGCTCCAGGCGCAGCACGCGGCACTCGCGGGCCCAGCGTCCGGTCATCGTCTCCGCGTCCGGCGCGTTCAGCCGCTTGCCCTTGAGCTCCTCCACCGCGGCCGTCCACGCCTCGCCGTCCGGGCGCAGCTCGGTGACCCGGACCGGGAAGACGACCAGCCGGCCGCCCTTGTCCTTGCTGCGGACGGTGACCGTGGCGGTGCCGCCGTCGGTGAGTCCGGGCCCGGGCAGCGGCTGCTCGCCGGGGCCGCCGCCGACGACGACCACGGCACCGTCGACCCACGCGTGCCACAGGGCCTGACCGTCGGCCCACAGCAGACCGGACTTCTTCACGGCCTCCTCGATCAGGGCCTGGTCCAGCTGCGGCTGCGTCACGGTGTCCGTCATGCGCCCCACCCTATGGCGTGGGCCGTACGGGCCGCCGCCGTGGTGCCGCACACATGGTGAGACGACAGGAGCTCGGGGCCCGGACGGGCCTTACGCTAAGGAGGCCACCGTCCCACCGTGCCCCGAGGAGACACCGCGTGTCCGCCGCGCCGTCCGCCAGCACCACGCCCGCCGTACCGAAGGCGGACACCGACTCCGGCGCAGCCCCGCACGGGAGGCCGCCACTGGACTTCGCGCTCCTGGCTGTCGCCATCGCCGGCGTCTCCCTGTCCGCGCCGCTGATCGCCGCCACCGCCGCGCCCGCGCTGGCCATCGCCTTCTGGCGGAACGCCATGGCCGTGGGTGTGCTGAGCCCGTTCGCCTGGCTGCGGCACCGGCGGGAACTGCGGGGGATGGGCCGCCGGGCGCTGTGGCTGTCGATCGCGTCCGGCCTGGTGCTGGCGCTGCACTTCGGGCTGTGGCTGCCGAGCCTGACCATGACCTCGGTCGCGTCCTCGACGGCGCTGGGCACGACGACGCCGGTGTGGACCACCCTGATCCTGTTCATGCGCGGCCACCGGCCGCCGCGGATGGTGTGGCTGGGCTCTGCGCTGGCGGTCGCCGGCGTGGTGCTGCTGACCGGCGTCGACCTGTCGCTGTCACCGCGCGCCCTGGTCGGGGACGCCCTGGCGCTGGGCGGCGGCATCGCGGCGGCGGGGTACGTCCTGCTCGGCGCGGAGGTGCGACGGACCGTCAGCACGACCGCGTACACCTACGTCTGCTACTCCACCACGGCCGTGGCCCTGCTGGCCGTCTGCCTGGCCTCGGGCTCGGCGCTCGGCGGTTACGACGGCGGCACCTGGGCGAAGCTCGTCGCCCTGACCGTGGCCGCGCAACTGCTCGGCCACAGCCTGCTCAACCGCGTGGTGCGCGGGCTCGGGGCGTCGACCACGTCCACGGCGATCCTGCTGGAGACGCCGGGCGCCGCCCTGGTGGCGGCGGTCTGGCTGGGCCAGACCCCGCCCGTGGCGGCCTACCCGGCGCTCGCGGTGATCCTCGCGGGGCTGGCCCTGGTGATCCTGGCGGACCGCAGGAAGGCCTAGCCGGCGCGGGCCTACAGCCAGCCGTTGCGGCGCAGGATGCGGTGGATGGCGAGGCAGATCCCGCCGATCGCGACCAGCACCATCGGGTAGCCGTACCGCCAGTGGAGTTCCGGCATGTGCTCGAAGTTCATGCCGTACACACCGCAGATCATGGTCGGGACGGCGATGATCGCCGCCCATGAGGTGATCTTGCGCATGTCCTCGTTCTGCGCGACGGCCGCCTGGGCGAGGTTGGCCTGCAGGATGGAGTTGAGCAGGTCGTCGAAGCCGACCACCATCTCGTGGACGCGGGCGACGTGGTCGGCGACGTCCCGGAAGTACTTCTGGATCTCCGGGTCCACCACGCGCATCGGCCGCTCGCTGAGCATCTGCATCGGGCGCAGCAGCGGGGACACCGCCCGCTTGAACTCCAGCACCTCGCGCTTGAGCTGGTAGATGCGCCCCGCGTCGGTGGCCCGCGGCGACTTGCCCTGGGCGGAGAAGACGTCGATCTCCACCTCGTCGATGTCGTCCTGCACGGCCTCGCTGACCGCCAGGTAGTCGTCCACGACCTGGTCGGCGATGGCGTGCAGCACGGCGGAGGGGCCCTTGGCGAGCAGCTCGGGGTCGTCCTCCAGGCGGTGCCGCAGGGCGCGCAGCGAGCCGTGCCCGCCGTGCCGGACGGTGATGACGAAGTGCCGGCCGGTGAAGACCATCACCTCGCCGCTCTCCACCACCTCGCTGGTGGCGGTGAGTTCGGCGTGCTCGACGTAGCGGATGGTCTTGAAGACCATGAAGAGCGTGTCGTCGTAGCGCTCCAGCTTCGGCCGCTGGTGGGCGTGGACGGCGTCCTCCACGGCCAGCGGGTGCAGTCCGAACACCTCGGCGATCTCCGCGAACTCCCGCTCCGACGGCTCGTGCAGGCCGATCCAGACGAAGCCCTCGTTGCCGCCGCGCACCTTCTCCAGGGCCTCGCGCGGCGAGATGTGGTCGCTGCCGCGGCGGCCGTCCCGGTAGACGGCGCAGTCCACGACCGAGCTGGGCACGGCGGACGAGGTGCGGGAGCGGTCCGGGCCGTAGTCGTATGACGTGCTGCTCTTGCGCAGGGCGGGGCGGACGACTGCGCGCAGGTCGCGGATCATCGACATGGCAAGCTCCTTCACGGACTGGCCGGGCTGAAATGCGGATCAGGGCAGGGTGATCACCGTTGATCACTGCGCAGTTCAGGGAGCTCTTCCGGAGGCGGCAGGGCGGACCCGGGCAGGCCGTTCGAGCGGACACGCGGCGCCGTCACACGCTCGTGCTCGTGCTCGTGGAGAATTCGAGAATCCCCGTCGGTTCCGTGGTTCTTTGGTTTCACGCCCGGGTGACCGGGTACGGAACGCGGGGGATCAGGAGGGTTGCCGGGCGGAAGAGCTGCCGGTACTGCACGGTCGACTAGGATCCATTGCAGCCCCACCTCCTCCGGCCGTTCCCCGCTGGGGGAAAGTGGCACGCCTCTACCGGCGTAGCCGACGGCCCACCTTATCAGGCGCCTCCTGCGTGAAGCCGCGGCTTTGCACGTTCCATACGCGCTCTATGCTCACTTCATGGTCGACGTACTGGGGCTCGTTGAGGCGCGGCTGCACATGGCCTTCGGTGAGCCGGACGCCCGCGCCGCGGTGACCTTCCTGGGCACCGAACGGATCGAGGTGCTGCGCTTCCGCGAGGGTGAGCTGCTGCGGTACGCCACCCTGGGCATGTCGCGCGCACCGATGAACGACCCCGTCACCGTCGTCGCGGACCCGGTGCGCGGCCCGCGCGCGGAGCTCGTGCTGACCCTGCGCGGCGGGCGCGGCGCCGACACGGACAAGGTTCTGCGGCCGCTCGCCGTACTGGCCGCCAGCCCCCAGGTCGAGGGCGTCGTCGTCGCGCCGGGGAACTCGCTGGACGTGAGCGAACCGCTGTGGCCCGGGGCGGCGTTCTCGGCCGTCCTGGTCGCCGAGCCCGGTGGTCTGGTGGAGGACCTGGAACTCGACGCCCCGATGGACCCGGTCCGCTTCTTCCCGCTCCTGCCGATGACGGCGAACGAGGCCGCCTGGAAGCGGGTGCGCGGCGCCGGGGCGCTCCAGGAGCGCTGGCTGCAGGCGGGCACCGACCTGCGCGACCCGCAGCGCGCGGCGGTCCCGCTGACGGACTGAGCCCCGGCTGACGGACGGAGCCCCGGCGGTCGGTGACACCCCCTCAGCGGTCCCCGCGGGACCGCCGCCGGGCGACAGGTGTGACCGGCGGGGGAGGTGTGCCGTGCGGCGACGCCACGCGTCGAACTCGGACGGGTGATCGTCCTTGACGCGGGCACGCCGCCGGAGGACCGTGGGGCGTTATGAGGGGCGAACCCAGTTGCCCGAAGTGCGGTGGCCGGGTCCGAGCGCCCGGGCTCTTCGCCGACTCCTGGCAGTGCGACGAGCACGGCGCCGTGTATCCGTTGCAGCCTGTCGTGCCACCGAGTGTGGAAGCCCTCGGCGTGGTCGTGAGCCGGTCGCACGTCCCGGTGTGGATGCCCTGGCCGCTGCCGGTGGGCTGGCTGTTCACCGGCGTCGCGTCCGCGGGGGACGACCGCAGCGGCGGACGGGCCACGGCGGTGGCGTGCTCGGGTCCGGGGCCGCTCGGCGGGCAGGGCGAGATGGTGCTGGTGGCGGAGGAGCTCGGGGTCGGGCTCGGGGCGAGGTTCGCCGGGATCCCGGGGCCGGACCCCGGTCCGGCGATGTGCATCGGCAAGCCGCCGGCCGCCAAGGTGATCGCGGCCGGGAGGCCGACCGGCCTGTGGCACGTGAACGGGACGCCACCGGACCGCGCGGTCTTCGCGGGCGAGTCGTTCGGGCTCTGGCTGTGGGCGGTCGTGTGGCCGGAGGAGTCGGGCCTGCTCATGTACGACGAGCTGATACTGACCGATCTGCGCGAGGCCGGCGCCGAAGTCGATCTCGTCCCGTGCGGGGCGCTCTCCCCTCGCCTGCTCTCCTGAGATTCACAGGTTGTCCGGGCAGTTATCCTGGTAATCACAACCCCTGAATCCGTCCGAGCACCGAGCGCCTGGAGTGACCTGCGTGCGAATCGATCTGCACACCCACTCCACGGCCTCCGACGGCACGGACACCCCGGCAGAGCTGGTCCGGGCCGCGGCCGCGGCCGGGCTGGACGTCGTCGCCCTCACCGACCACGACACGGTCGGCGGCTACGCCGAGGCCGAGAAGGCGCTGGCCGAACTGCACGCCGCGGGCACCGCGGCGCCGGTCCTGGTCACCGGCGCCGAACTCTCCTGCCGCATCGACGGGGTGGGCCTGCACATGCTCGCCTACCTCTTCGACCCGCAGGAACCGGAGCTCCACCGGGAGCGCGAGCTCGTGCGCGACGACCGGGTGCCCCGCGCACAGGCCATGGTCGCCCGGCTCCGCGAGCACGGGGTGCCGGTGACCTGGGACCGCGTCGCCGAGATCGCCGGCGACGGTGCCGTGGGCCGGCCGCACATCGCCCAGGCGCTGATCGAGGCGGGACTGGTGGACAGCATCGCCGAGGCGTTCACGCCCGAGTGGATAGGGCCGGGCGGGCGCGCCTACGTCGAGAAGCACGAACTCGACCCCTTCGAGGCGATCCGGCTCGTCAAGAACGCGGGCGGGGTGACGGTCTTCGCCCATCCCGCCGCCGTCAAGCGCGGCACCTGCGTGCCCGAGGGCGTCATCCACGACCTGGCCGCGGCCGGGCTCGACGGCATCGAGGTGGACCACATGGACCACGACGAGCCGGCCCGTGGCCACCTGCGCGCCCTCGCCGCGGAGCTGGGACTGCTCCCCACCGGGTCCAGCGACTACCACGGCACCCGCAAGACCGTCCGGCTCGGCGAGTACACCACCGACCCCGAGGTCTACCGGGAGCTCGTCCGCCGCGCCGGTGGCCCGGCGGGGCCCCCCCCCCCCGGCCCTTACCCCCCCACCCCCGTCCTTAAAAAAACCAAAACCCC
>NZ_JARAVK010000268.1:0-12085 GCF_033792765.1 Streptomyces sp. PA03-6a
GCCCGATTCCCGCCGGCGGGGATTTCCTGCTTTTGCGTTTCTGCCTTTCGGCTTTCGCGCTCCCCGACTTTAGCAGATGCTTTCCGTCGGATTTACCGCACCGCTGTGGGCACGCACGTCTCCGTGGCGTTCTCGTCGCGGGGGTTGGCCCAACGTACTGGAGGCGCCCGGTCGGAGCAAATCGGGGGTGGCGTGCGGTGGCGTGGTGTGCCGGGCCTCAAGGGGGTGGCAGACTTGAGTGGTCTGGACCACTTGCTTGGAGGCTTCATCATGACGACTGTCTCGTCGCCCCTGACCGGGCGCGTCATCGGTCTGGCCGCGGTGCCCGACCCCGTGTTCTCCGGTGCCATGGTGGGGCCCGGCACGGCGATCGACCCCGTGCGCGAGCCGTCGGTGGCCGTGTCCCCGGTGGACGGTGTGGTCGTGTCCCTGCACGCGCACGCGTTCGTCGTGGTGGACGCGGACGGGCACGGGGTGCTGACCCATCTCGGCATCGACACGGTGCAGCTGAACGGCGAGGGCTTCGAGGTGCTCGTCAACAAGGGCGACACCGTGGTGCGCGGCCAGGAGATGGTGCGCTGGGACCCCGCGGCGGTCGAGGCCGCCGGCAAGTCCCCGGTGTGCCCGGTGGTGGCGCTCGAGGCGGCGGCCGAGGCGCTGACCGGTCTCGTCGAGGACGGAGAGGTGACCGCCGGGGCCACGCTCTTCTCTTGGACGTAGCCTTTTCGGCAAGGCCACTCCCGACGCATACACACAGGCAACGCGGTCGCGAGCGTCCGCGACAACCGGAGACGGGTGAGATGGAGACAACGCTGCGAGGCGTCGGTGTCAGCCACGGCGTGGCGATCGGCGAGGTACGGCACATGGGGACCGCGGTTCTCGAGCCTCCGGCCAAGCAGATTCCGGCCGACGAGGCGCCGCGGGAGCAGGCCCGGGCGCGTCAGGCGGTCGAGGCGGTGGCCAACGACCTGATCGCGCGCGGCAACCTGGCCGGCGGCGAGGCCCAGGCGGTGCTGGAGGCCCAGGCGCTGATGGCGCAGGACCCCGAGCTGATGGCCGACGTGGAGCGCCGTATCGCGGTGGGCAGCTCGGCGGAGCGCGCGGTGTACGACGCGTTCGCCTCCTACCGTGCGCTGCTCGCCAACGCGGGCGAGTACCTGGCGGGGCGCGTCGCGGATCTGGACGACGTCCGCAACCGGATCGTGGCGCGGCTGCTCGGGGTGCCGATGCCCGGTGTCCCGGACAGCGACGAGCCGTACGTGCTGATCGCGCGGGACCTGGCGCCGGCCGACACCGCGTTGCTGGACCCGTCGCTGGTGCTCGGCTTCGTGACCGAGGAGGGCGGGCCGACCAGCCACAGCGCGATCCTCGCGCGTGCGCTGGGGGTGCCCGCCGTGGTGGCGCTGCCGGGCGCCACGGAGCTGGCGGAGGGCACGGTCATCGCCGTGGACGGCAGCACCGGCGACATCTACGTCGACCCGGACAAGGACCGGCGGGCCGAGCTGGCGAAGGCCGCGGCGGAGCGCAGGGCTGCGCTCGCCGCGACCTCGGGGCCGGGTGCCACGTCGGACGGGCACAAGGTGCCGCTGCTGGCGAACGTCGGCGGTCCCGCGGACGTCGAGGCGGCCGTGAAGGCGGGCGCGGAGGGCGTGGGTCTGTTCCGCACGGAGTTCCTCTTCCTGGACGACTCCCGGAACGCGCCGTCGGAGGAGAAGCAGGTCGAGGCGTACCGGCAGGTGCTGGAGGCCTTTCCCGAGGGCCGGGTCGTGGTCCGGGTGCTGGACGCGGGTGCCGACAAGCCGCTGGAGTTCCTGACGCCCGCGGACGAGCCGAACCCGGCGCTGGGCGTGCGGGGCCTGCGGACGCTGCTCGCCCACCCCGATGTGCTGCACACGCAGCTGCGGGCGCTCGCCAGGGCCGCCGAGGGCCTGCCGGTGTACCTCGAGGTCATGGCACCGATGGTGGCGGACCGCATCGACGCCAAGGCGTTCGCGGACGCGTGCCGGGAAGCCGGGCTGCACGCGAAGTTCGGCGCGATGGTGGAGATCCCGTCGGCGGCCCTGCGGGCACGGTCGATCCTGCAGGAGGTCGAGTTCCTCTCGCTGGGGACGAACGACCTGGCGCAGTACACCTTCGCGGCGGACCGGCAGGTCGGTTCGGTGTCGCGGCTGCAGGATCCGTGGCAGCCGGCGCTGCTGGACCTGGTGTCCGCGGCGGCCGAGGCCGCGCGGGCCGAGGGCAAGAGCTGCGGTGTCTGCGGTGAGGCGGCCTCCGATCCGCTGCTGGCGTGCGTGCTGACGGGTCTGGGCGTGACGAGCCTGTCGATGGGCGCGGCGTCGATCCCCTACGTGCGGGCGACGCTGGCGAAGTACACCCTGGCGCAGTGCGAGCGGGCGGCGGCGGCCGCCCGGGCGACCGACACGGCCGACGAGGCGCGGCGCGCGGCGCAGGCGGTGCTGTCCGGGGAGTGATCGCTTCCCGTCCTCCCGAGGGGCGCCCCTCGGCGTTCCCGGGCTCCGCCGTGCTCAGTCGTCCTCCGGCGGCGGGAGGACGAATCCCGGGCGGTGGACGACGCCGGGCTCCGGGGGGACGGGGTCGCCGGACTCGGCGTCGGTGCAGTAGGCGTTGAAGACCTGCGCCTCGGTGAGGGGTTGGAGCCAGCCGTCGCGCAGCGTCCAGCCGCGGACTTCGTCCGGGCGGTCGGGCGGGGGCTGGCCGGTGCCCGTGCCGCTGCGCAGGACGAGGCCGCCGGGGCTGTCCTCGGCGAGCCCGGCGGCGATGACGGTGCAGCAGACCAGGGCCTCGGCCTCGACGAGGTGGACCATGCCCTGCTCGTCGCAGCGGGCGTGCATGGCGGCGAGCAGTGTGGTGCCCTCGGCGGGCACGCTGCACACGAGGTGGTGGTGGCCGGGCCCCGCGGCTTCGAGGAGGCGCATCAGGGCCTGGGAGGCGCGGTCGAAGGAGGTGCGGGCGAGGTCGTCGCCGCAGCCGGCGCAGTCCCCGGCGCGGGCCAGGATGCCGGAGGCCCGTTCCCAGGTGGCCTGGCGGCCCGCCTCGTACTCGAGCTCGGTGACGAGGTGTTCCAGGGGCTGTCCCGCGTAGGGGACGGTCGGGCCGGCCGTGGTGACGTCGGCGGCGTACCGCGTGCGGGAGCGTGAGCTGTCGGGGTCGTGGCCGGTGTCGGCGCAGTACTCGGCGTACTCGGCCGGGTCGAAGGGCCCGACGCGGACGTGGATGCCACGGGAGGCGAGGGACCGCAGCAGGCCCTCGATCTGCCGCAGGTAGCTCGCGTGGTCGTCGAAGGTGAAACTGCGGTAGCCGCGCATGGCGACGAAGTCGGCGGGGTCGGTGAGGACGGCGACGGTGGTCGGTGACTCGCGGCGCAGGGTGCGGCGGCCGGTCCTCGCGGTGCGGCGGGCGGGGCGGCTGCTCAGCTTGCGGTGCTTGGTGTGTGCCATGACGGCTCCCCCTCGGTACGGCGGTCAACTGTCACTCACCGTAGTCGCCACCACTGACAGTGACGGTCCCGCTGGGGATCACGGGGGTCTTCCGGGCCTCGGGCCCGGGGCGTTCGGCGGCGTCCAGCCGGTCCAGACGGCGGCGTACGAGGGTGCGCTGGCCGACGGAGACGGCGGCGAGGCCGGCGCCGAGGCCGAGCCAGCCGAGCGGGCCCGCCGCCATGACGGCGGAGGTGAGCAGGACCGGGCCGGCCGAGCGCTGGGCCGACTGCGCGAGTCCGTGGACGCCGAGGTACGCGCCCTGGGACCGGCCGGGGGCGAGGGCGAGGGACAACTCCCAGGAGATCGCGGCGTGGACGATCTCCGCGGCGGTGAAGGCCGTGGCGGCGACGACGAGGGCGACCACGGCGGTCCCCGTCGAGTCCACGGCCGAGACGGCCATGGCGCCGCCCGCGACGAGGAAGGCGACGCCGAGCAGCGGCAGGGAGGCGGCGGCCCTGCGGGGTTCGTCCCCGAGGCGGCTGAGGCGGACCTGGAAGAGCACGACGAGGACGTTGTTGAGCACGAAGAGCAGGGCGACGAGGCTGTGCGGGGCGACGGTCGCGGTGGCGATCCACAGGGGCAGGCCGATGTTGAGCGCCGTGTCGTCGAGCAACAGCAGGGTCTCGGTGGCGGTGTACGCGAGGTAGCCGCGGTCGCGCCAGGGGCTGGTGGCCGGGGTCTTCGTCCGGGGCGGTTCCCCGCCGGTGGCGGCGGGTGCGCCGGCCACCACGCGTACGGGGGACGGCGGTTCTGCGCAGCGCAGGACGAGCAGGGCGGCGCCGGCGAAGGAGAGGGCGTCCCCGATGAGCATGGTGCGGTAGGCGGTGTCGGTGCCGATGGCCAGGGCGACGGCGGCGGCGAGGCCGCCGATGCCGAAGCCGATGTTGACCACGGTGCGCTGGAGGGCCTGGTAGCGGACGCGGTCCGGGCCCGCGACGCGTGCGGCGTACAGCTTGGTGAGGACCGAGGCGGCGCGGTCGCCGAGGCTGCCGAGCGCGGCGATGGGCAGCAGGAGCCAGAGGGTGCCGGTGAGCAGGATGCCGAGGGCGGCCGCGGCACGCAGGGCGTGGACGGCCGGGAGCAGCCGGGTGAGCGGGACGCGGTCCGCGACCCGGCCCGCGACGGGGGTGCCCGCGATGCCGACGGCACCGGCGACGCCGAGCAGGAGGCCGATCTCGTGCGGGGCGAGTCCGGCGACGTAGGTGTAGTAGAGCGCCGAAGTGCCGTACCAGAGACCGGATCCGGCCTTGTCGGTGAGGCTCACCCAGAGCATGCGGCGGCCGTCGCGGCCGCCCGGTACGAGGTCCTCGATGTCGCTGCGGCTGCGAGGGAATCGCATGCACTGCCCCCTTGACCCGAAGTTTGTATTGATACATACTTATGAATGTGGCAGCACAATATGCGATCAGCGGCACGAGCGCCAAGGGCATTGCCGCGTCCGTCGAACGGGGCGTGGCCGACGGGGCGTTGTCCCCCGGGGCCGCGCTCCCGCCGGTACGGACGCTGGCCGATCGCCTGGGAGTCAGTCCCGGCACGGTGGCGACCGCCTACAAGGAGCTCCGGCAGCGCGGGATCGTCGTCACGCGCGGACGCGGCGGCACCGTCGTCGCACAGGCGCCGGCCGTGGCGTCCAGGAGGCCGCCGAAGGTGCCCGCCGGACTGCGGGACCTGGCGGGCGGCCACCCGGACCCGGCGTTCCTGCCGGAACTGCCGCCGTCGGTGCAGGTGACGCCCGGGGCGCGCTCGCACCGGTCGGCTCCGCGCCTTCCCGAGCTGGAGGAGCTGACCCGCGCGTGGTTCGACCGCGACGGCGTGCCGGCGGACGACGTGACGTTCACGCACAGCGCGCTCGACTGCCTCGGGCGGCTGCTCTCCGTCGAACTGCGGCCCGGCGACGCGGTGGCGATGGAGGATCCGGGCTACCACCATCTGCTCGACCTGGTGCCCGCGCTGGGACTGCGCATGCTGCCGGTCGCGGTCGACGACGAGGGCATGCGGCCCGAGGCGCTGCACGACGCGCTGCGGGCCGGGGCGCGGGCGGTGGTGTGCAGTCCGCGCTCCCAGAACCCGTACGGCGGGTGCTTCTCGCCGGAGCGGCGGGACGCGCTGCTCGGCGTGGTGCGGGAGGCGCCCGACGTCCTCGTGGTCGAGAACGACCACGCCGCGGACATCGCGGGAGTGCCGCTGCACAGCCTGACCTCAGGGGGGCTGCCGCGCTGGGCGCAGGTGCGCACGGTCACCAAGTACCTGGGCACGGACCTGCGGTGGGCGGCCCTCGCCTGCGACCCGACGACGCTGGCGCGGCACGACGGACGGCTGCTGCTGACCTCGGGGTGGATCAGTCATGTGCTGCAGGGGATGGCCGCGCGGCTGATGACGGACGCGGCGGCACGGCTGCTGGTGGAGGCCGCCCGGGACGCGTACGCGGAGCGGCGGGAGGCGCTCGTCGGCGAGCTGGAGGAGCGCGGGATCGCGGCGCACGGGGCGAGCGGGCTGAACGTGTGGGTGCCGGTGCGGGACGAGGCGGCGGTGGTGAACGGCCTGCGGTCGCGCGGGTGGTGGGTGGCCGCCGGGGCGCGGTTCCGGCTGGCGGCCGGGCCCGGCGTACGCATCACGACCGCGGAGCTGCGGCCCGTAGACGCGAGGGTGCTGGCCGCCGACTTCGCCGGCGTGCTCGGGGAGTTCGGCGCGACGTACGGGGGGTGAGGGGGGCCGGGCCCCGCCTCACCCCCGCGGGCGCTCAGCTGCGGGTGCGGGCCAGGTCCGCGTAGAACGTGAGCAGCCCCAGGTCGTCGACCGAGCCCGGGTTGACCGCCTTGTCCAGCGGCGTGCCCTGCAGCAGCTTCTTCACCGGGACCTCGATGCGCTTGCCGGTGAGGGTGTGCGGGATGCCGGGGACCGGGATGATCTCGTCGGGGACGTGGCGGGGGGAGAGCTGCTCGCGAATGGTGCGCTTGACCTTGTCGCGGAGGGCGTCGTCGAGCACCGCGCCCTCGGCGAGCTGGACGAAAAGCGGCATCCAGTAACCGCCGTCGGGCTGCTCGACGCCGATGACGAGCGACTCGCGGATCTCCGGGAGCCGTTCGACGGCCTCGTAGATGTCGGCGGAGCCCATGCGGACGCCCTGGCGGTTGAGGGTGGAGTCGGAGCGGCCGTGGATGACCACCGTGCCGCGCGAGGTCAGGGTGATCCAGTCGCCGTGCCGCCAGACGCCCGGGAACATCTCGAAGTAACTGTCGTGGTAGCGGCTGCCGTCGGGGTCGTTCCAGAAGTGGATGGGCATCGACGGCATGGGGTTGGTGACGACCAGCTCGCCGACCTCGTCGGTGACCGGCTTGCCGTACGGGTCCCAGGCCTGGAGATCGGTGCCGAGGCAGGGGGCCTGGAGCTCGCCGATGTACACCGGCAGGGTCGGGACGCCGCCGGCGAAGCAGCTGCACACGTCGGTGCCGCCGCTGACGGAGGCGATCCACAGGTCCTCCTTGACCTCGTCGTGGATCCAGCGGAAGCCGTCCGGCGGGAGCGGGGAGCCGGTGGTGGCCACGCACCTGACGGCCGACAGGTCGTGGTCGCGGCCGGGGTGGACGCCGGCCTTGCGGCAGGCGATGACGTAGGCGGCGGAGGTACCGAAGACGGTGGTGCCGGTGCGTTCGGCGACGCCCCACTGGGCGCCGGTGTCGGGGAAGCCGGGGCTGCCGTCGTACAGGACGATCGTGGAGCCCGCGAGCAGGCCGCCCACGAGGAAGTTCCACATCATCCAGCCGGTGGAGGTGTACCAGAAGAAGCGGTCCTGCGGCCCGAGGTCCATGTGGAGCCCGGTCTGCTTCAGGTGCTCCAGCAGGATGCCGCCCTGGGACTGGACGATGGCCTTGGGCAGGCCGGTGGTGCCGGAGGAGTACAGCACCCACAGCGGGTGGTCGAACGGGACCTGCTCGTAGACCGGTTCCCGGTCGCCGGAGACCAGGGCGTCCCACTCCAGGGCGCCCTCGGGCACGGGCGTGCCCAGCAACGGGATGTGCACGACGGCGCGCAGCGAGGGCAGCTCGGCGCGCAGCTCGGCGACGACGCCGGTGCGGTCGTGCTCCTTGCCGCCGTAGCGGTAGCCGTCGACGGTGAACAGCACGACGGGCTCGACCTGCTGGAAGCGGTCCAGCACGCTGCGGGCCCCGAAGTCCGGGGCGCAGGAGGTCCACACGCCGCCGACGGCGGCGGTGGCGAGCAGGGCGACGACGGCCTGGGGGACGTTGGGCAGGTAGCCGCTGACCCGGTCGCCCGGGCGGACGCCGAGAACGCGCAGCTCGTGGGCGAGGGAGGCGACCTGGCGGCGCAGCTCGGCCCAGCTGGTGGAGCCGGTCTCGTGCCGCTCGTCGAGGTGGAGCAGGGCGGGCTCACCGGCCCGGGCGGCGTCGCCGGCGGGACGCAGGGCGTGCTCGGCGTAGTTGAGCGTGGCCCCGGGGAACCACTTCGCGCCGGGCATGGCGGCGTCGGCGAGGACGGTCTCGTACGGGGAGGAGAAGCGCACGTCGAACCACTCGACGACGGACCGCCAGAAGGTCCCGGGCTCGCGCACCGACCAGGCGTGCAGCGCGTGGTAGCCGGCGACGGGGTCGGCGGTGTCGGGGGCGGGCGCGCCGTGGTGCTCGGCGGCCCAGGCCTGGAAGCGCGTCACCTGGGCACCGGAGACTCGGTCCGGGCCGGGCTGCCACAACGGCTGCTCGGTCGCCGGGTCGGCGGTGGGCTCAGGTGTGGTGCTCATGGGGCGGCTCCCGGACGGTACGCGACGCTGCGTGATGTGCGGCTGGACCCCGGCCGGGCGGAATGTCCCCGGTCGCGGCTGGGCAGGACGATGCCACGTGATCGTCTCCGGCGCCAGGGCACACCCCACACATTCGAGGGTGGAAGCATGTGCCGGGCCGCCAGGTGGAAGGTGGCCGGCCGGCGGCGGGGCGGGCGGGAACGGTGAAAGGGTGGGCCTTATGGATGCTCGGGACCTGGTGCGACAGGTACGGCAGGTCGGATCGGCGAACGGGCTGAGGGCGGTGCGCGCGGCGTGGCGCCGGCAACGCACCGACGCACGGGACCTCCCGCGGCGGGGGCCGGAGCGGGCGCGGGTGCCAGGGTCCGCCGAGGGCGCGGATCCGCTGCCGGGCGGCGGGGTGGTCCGCTTCGCCCGGTCGACCCTGCGGGTGCGGGTCGCGGCGGGCGGCGCGGTGTTCTGCGGCTGGGACGGTGCCGAGCCGGAGCCGTCGTACGCGCTGGACGGCGGCTGCCCCGACGCCGACACCCGGGCGGTCATCGAGCCCGACAAGGACGGCTGGCGGGTGGTCTCGGAGCGGATCACTGTGCTGGTCTCCCGGCACGGGGCGGTGGAGTTCCGCACGCCGGGGGGCGTGCTGCTGCGTCGTGACCTGCCGCCGCGCTGGTGGGACCCGGTGAACGCGGCGGAGGGCACGGAACCGCGCTGGGTGCAGCGCTCGGAGACGCCGGCGGACGCGGACGTGTTCGGGCTCGGCGGGCGGGCCTCGGGGCCGCGGCTGGGCGAGGGCGCGTACCGGCTGTGGAACACCGACCCCGGCGGCGCCTTCGAGCCGGAGACCGATCCGCTGTACATCACCATGCCGCTGCAGCTGGTCGTCGCCGACGCGGGCAGCCATCTGCTCTTCCACGACAACACCTGGGACGGCCGGGTGACCCTGCGCGACGGCGAGGAGGGCGCGGGATCCGGTCACGACCGCCCCGGCGGCTGCGAGACGCGGATGGACGGCGGCCCGCTGCGCTACTGGGTGATCCCCGGCACTCCCGCGCGGATCCTGGCCTCCTGGACCGCGCTGACCGGCCGGCCCGCGCTGCCGCCGCGCTGGGCGCTGGGGTACCAGCACGCGCGGTGGGGCTTCGGCACGGCGGCGGAGGTACGGCGGGTCGCGGCCGGTTACCGCGAGCGCGAACTGCCGCTGTCGGCGCTGCACCTGGACATCGACCACTACGACGGCCACCGGGTCTTCACCGTCGACCGCGAGCACTTCCCCGACCTGCCCGCGCTCGCCGAGGAGTTGCGCGGGCACGGGGTGCGCCTGGTCTCGATCGTGGACCCGGCGGTCAAGCTGGAGCCGGGCAACCCGGTCCACGACAGCGGGGCCGCTGCCGACGCCTTCGTGCGCGACGCGCAGGGGCGTCCGGTGCGCGGCGTGGTGTGGCCGGGCGACGCGGTCTTCCCCGACTTCACCGACCCGCGGGTGCGCAAGTGGTGGGGCGGGCTCTACGCGGAACGGCTCGCCCAGGGCTTCGCCGGGGTGTGGCACGACATGAACGAACCGGTGTCCTTCGCCGCGTTCGGCGACACCACCCTCCCCCGCTCCGCCCGGCACGCCCTGGAGGGCCGCGGCGGCGACCACCGCGAGGCGCACAACGTGTACGGGCTGACCATGGCCCAGGCCGGACACGAGGGGCTGCGTGAACTGCGCCCCGACTCCCGGCCGTTCCTGTTCTCGCGCTCCGGCTGGGCGGGCATGCAGCGGTACGGCGGCACGTGGTCGGGCGACGTGTCGACGGGGTGGCCGGGGCTGCGTTCCTCGTTGTCGCTGGTGCTGGGGCTCGGCCTGTGCGGGGTGCCGTACTCGGGGCCGGACGTGGGCGGGTTCACCGGGAGCCCGTCGCCGGAGCTGTACCTGCGCTGGTTCCAGATGGCCGCGTACTTCCCGTTCTTCCGCACGCACTCGGCGATCCACGCCGGTCACCGCGAGCCGTGGGGGTTCGGGCCGCAAGTGCTGGAGGCGGCCGGGGCGGCGATGCGCGGGCGGGAGCGGCTGATGCCGTACCTGTACACGCTGGCGCACACCGCGCGGCGTTCGGGCGCGCCCTATGTGCGGCCGGTGTGGTGGGGCGATCCGGAGGACCGCAAGCTGCGCGCCTGCGGGGACGCCTTCCTGCTGGGGGACGCACTGCTGGTGGCGCCGGTGCTGGAGCAGGGGGCAACGGAACGGGCGGTGCGGCTGCCGCGGGGCCTGTGGTACGACACGGCGACCGGGGAGGCGTACCAGGGGCCCGGGCAGGTGCTGTTGCCCGCGCCGCCGGAGCGCATCCCGGTGCTGGCCAGGGCCGGTGCCGTGGTGCCGGTGGCGGAGGAGGACGGCACCGTGACGCTGGAGGTGTGGACGCCCGCACCCGGGCGCACCGGGGGCGGCATGCTGATCACCGACGCCGGGGACGGCTGGGCCGACCCGCGGGTGGAGCGCTTCGGCTCGCGGGTGGCGGACGGCGAGGTCGTCGTGGAGCGTGAGGAGCACGACGAGGTGGGGTACCGGGTGCGGGTCCGCGGCACGGCGGTGCGGTAGCTGCCCGTTCGGTGGCGGCGGTTCGGTGGCGGCGGTTCAGTAGCGGCCGTCGAACCAGTTGCGCACCGCCTCGGTGTGCAGCGGGAAGGCCAGTTCCGCGGGGGCGAGGAGGAGTTCCCGGCCGTCGGTCTCGTCGGTGACGACGGCGGGCGGGAGGTCCTCGGCGGCACGCTCGGGCAGGAGGCCGAAGACCAGCAGGTGCCCGGTGTCGCCGCTGAGGGCGTCGGCGAGCCGTACCTCGCCCGCGGCCGCCTTGATGCCGGTCTCCTCGTCGAGTTCGCGGACGACGGCCTCCTGCCACGTCTCGCCGAGGTCCACGAAGCCGCCGGGAAGGGCGAGCAGTCCGCGCCGCGGCTCGATGGCCCGGCGCACGAGGAGCAGACCGGTGCCCTCCGGGGTGCGCACGGGCAGCAGGGCGACGGCGACCGGGAGCGGGTTGCGGTACGTGATGCCGCCGCAGGCCGCGCAGGTGCGCGGCCAGCCCGCGCCGGGGGCGAACTCCGTACCGCAGTAGGAGCAGTGGCTGTCCTTCTGACGAGTGGTCACGCGCGGACTGTAGCCGACCGTGTCCGGGGGACCGGCCGGTTCCGTACGGCTGCCCGGGCACGGGTGTCGTGCGGAGCCCTGTCCGTGGCGGCGGGTGAGAGGGCACACTGGCGTCCGTGACACCCGAATCCCTCGGAAAAGGCGCCAATCTGCCGGTTCCCGTGCCCGCCGTGCGGGCCGTGCTCGACTGGACCGCGGGTCCCGGCGTGCCCGACGTCGACGCCTCGGCGCTGCTGCTGAGCGGCGACGGGCGCGTGCGCTCGGACGCCGACTTCGTGTTCTACAACCAGCCCGCGCACGCCTCCGGCGCCGTGCGGCACGCCGGTAAGCAGGCGGGTCCCGGACCGGCCTCGGACGCGCTCGACGTGGACCTGGCCCGTGTGGAGCCGGCGGTCGAACGGATCGTGCTGTGCGCCTCCGCGGACGGCGGCACCTTCGGTCAGGTGCCGGGGTTGCGGCTGCGGCTGCTGGACGCGCGCAACGGGGCCGAGATCGCGCGGTTCGACATGGGGGCGACGACGGAGACGGCGTTCCTCGGCGGTGAGCTGTACCGGCGCGAGGGGGTCTGGAAGTTCCGCGCCGTCGGGCAGGGGTGGAACTCCGGACTGGCCGGGCTCGCCACGGACTTCGGGATCACCGTGGACGCGCCGCGGCCGCCCGCACCGGCGCCCGCCCCGACTCCCCCTGCGCCGTGTCGTACCACAGGCC
>NZ_JARAVK010000269.1:0-12023 GCF_033792765.1 Streptomyces sp. PA03-6a
GGCTGCGGGGGTGCTGCCTGGTGCGGAGTCCTTGGCGGGGGCGGGTACGCCTGTGCGGCCTGAATCTGCGGGGCTGGATGTTGTGCCGGTCGATGGTGCCAGGGGTGAGGGGGAGGGGTCGCACGCTGCCGGTGGGCTGGATGATGCGGGCACCGCTGGCACGGCGACCCTGGACCTGGCCCTGGCGTCTGGCGGTGTTCCGCGTCTCGTGGCTGGCCGTGTGCCCGGCGCAGTCGTGGTGGGCAGCAGTGCTGACGGGGCGACGGTGGTCGGCGACGGCGAGGCGACGGTGGCCGGCGGTGATGCCGATGACGTCACGGTGGTCGGTGAGGATGTGGCGGCAGGTGGGGCCGGCGCGGAGCGGGGTAAGGGCGGGTTGCCGGGGTCTGGTGTCGGTCATGACAAGGTCCGTGCCTGGCTGGCTGGTCAAAGCCCCGGCTCGGCTGACCGGTATAAGGCGGTGCTGCTGGATCCGGACAGCCGGTTCCCCCAGGCCGTTACCGCAAACCCCGTGAACACGTCAGCTGAGGGACTGGATGCGCGAGGGGGGGGCCAGCCTTCGGACCTACTTCCCGGCTCTGGGAGGCGGTGGGCGATGGGTGCCATGGGCACTATGGTTAGCCAGTCCTTGAGCGGTGCGGTGTTCTATGAGGACGGGGGTGCGGGCGTACTTCCCGGCTCTGGGAGGACAGGTACCACGGGCGCTGCGGCTGGCCCGGCTCTTGACGGTACTGCTTCCAGAGATGAGCCGGGGCAGGCGTCTGGTGGTTTGGTTACGCCTTTGGCCGGCGACCGGGGATCGGCCGGTGCGGAGGCTGCTCGTGAGGCCGCCACCGATCCTGATGGGCGAGAGATCAGTAAACAGGCCGCTGCCGATCGTGGCTGGGAGGTTGGTGAACGGGCTGCGGTCGAGGCGTTGGCCGGCAGGTGGGTGCGCGCGGACGTTACTCGGCGTTGGAATGATGGTGAGTGGTTTTCTGTTGCGGTGGCCCGCCGGTCCGGTGAGGCGGCCGCGGCCGCTGCCATCTTGCAGGTGGCTTTCGCCCGCATTCCTGGCTGGCTCAATTACTACCGTACCGTCCAGACCGGTATGCAGGACGGATCGCACGATTTTGTAGCCTTGTTTGTCCGGACCGGTGACGAACTGGCGGCGCTGGGGGTGGATGTTTTCGCCCTGGAGTGGGCGGCCGCGTCAGTCGGGCGACGGACCTTTGTCGAGGCCCTGGTCCGCAGGGGGATGCCTGGTCCGGGGATGACCACGGACTGGACCGACGGTGACCGGGGTGCGGTTGCGGTGGCCCTTCGCGCCAGTGCGGCGGCCGCTGCGGCCGTGATCCTGCGAGTAGCCGAAACCCGTGATCCCGCGGCGTTCGGTGAATATTTCGAAGCTCGGGCCGCCTTGACCGGCAGCGACATGCCGGCGGCGGTTGCCCGCTTGCTGTGGGCCGGCGTCGACCTGGCGGCGAGGGGGGTGGATGTCTTCGCCCTGGAGTGGATGGCCGCGTCAGCCGCGCAACAGGCCTCTGTCGATGCCCTGGTTTTCTGGACCATGCCTGGTTCGGAGAGTACCGCGGGCTGGACTGAGCGTGAACCGGGCGCGGTTGCGGTGGCTCTTCGTGCCAGTGAGGCGGCCGCAGCGGCCACCGTCCGGCAGCTGGCCAACCGCAGCCTTGCCACACTGCAGCAACCGCAGAGACCTCCGTTGGTTACACCTTCCGATGCTGATCGGCTGGCGGCTCGGCAGGCGGTTCGGTTGGCGGCTGCTCGTCGTGCTGCTGATCCGGACGGGCGGCAGTCCAGTGCTAGGACTGAGAAGCTTGCTGCTGCGTTCGAGGAGTATTACAGGGCTCGCGGCGACGTCGACAAGGCCGATGATGCCGACAAGGCTCGCGTGGCGAAGGCGGCGCGGGCTGCCGCGCGCCGTGTGGAAGCCCCGCATGTCGCGGCGGCGCGTCTTGTCGAGGCCGGGCATGCGCTGAGCGCTGAGGGTGTGGATGTTTTCGCTGTCGCATGGCAGGGCCTGCAGGGCAGTGAAGAAGAAGCCGATGTCAAAACCCTGGTTGCCGGGTGGCTGCCCGCGGGCAGCAGCACGGACTGGACCGGCCGTGAGTGGGGCGCGGTTGCCGTAGCCAGGCGTGCTGGCGAGAAGGCCGCAATTGCCGTAGCCGCAGGTGCCCGCAAGAAGGCGGCGGCTGCCGACGTCAGGCGTGCCGGCGAGGACCTCGCGGCTGCCACTACCTGGCGGGTGGCCGCTGACCGTGCCGGCCTTCCTGTACGCGACATCAGCTCACTACGAGCAGCAACCAGGCGCGAACTTGGGGACATGCGCTGGGAGGGTGCCGTCGACGTCAACGACGCCATGGTGGCCCGGTACTACGCGACCCTGACCCAGGAGGAGGCCGGTACCAATGAACGCGCTGTGGCCTTCGCTATTGCTGGCCGCATCGCCAACCACGGTCAGCCCTTCCTGGGCCTACCCGGCGGGGCCGCACGTCTGAAAACGCTTAGTGATGCCGGCGGGGGCGGCCGGCGTCGCGGTGCCGGCATCCCCACGGTTTCCACTCCCGACATCGACATCGACATACCGAACCTGGACGACCTCGAGGTCCCCAAACCCGACGCCAGCAACGTGCCGACAGCCTCCGGCTCCCCGGACACCGGCAGTTCCGGACAGGCACCGCGCAGCGAAGCCGGCACGGTCACCTCCGGAACCCAGGGGCCGACCGACTCTGGAGCAACAGGACCTGCCCAGAACACCGCTGCCTCAAGCCGTAACGGCGGCACCGGTACAGGCACCGTCACAGCAACCACAAGCGGTACGATCGAGGATCGCCCGCAGGGCATGACCGGTAGCGTTCCGGGCCAAAGCACCTCGAACAGCGATGTGCGACACGCCACGCCGATTCCTACCCACGTTGGCGCAGGCAGCAAAACCGATCAACGCGCGGCGGAAGCTGCAGAGCCTGGCGGCAGCGACGCACACGTCATGGGCAGGACCAACGTTAGCTCCGTATCAATTCAGGACACCAGCGCCGGGCTACCAGGCTTCGAGGACACATCCGAACTCGATCACGGGACCGGCAGCTCCCACGCTCTTGCTGCCAGCAGCCCGGTCAGCATGCAGAGCGGCTTGCCGCACACACTGACGTCTGTCAACAACCCAGCCACCGTGACTGGGTCGGCCGGTAACATCCCAGTATCCATCGGCGACACAACCCCGGCACCGGAACCCGCTGCCGCTAACGCCATCCTTACCGGCGCAGTTCCCTCTGGCCCCATGACTGGTCAGCCACAAACTAGCAGCGATCCAGGAAACCGACTGCACACTCCATCCGCGGTAACCAAGCCAGCGGCAATGGAAACCACAACCCCCCTGCGGACACTACCAAGCACCGAGCAGTTTACCGCGCCCAAGCCCCGAACCGGGTCCATGCCACAGCATGACACCGAATCGCCTCCCCATTTCACCCTTACTACCAACAACGACCTGTCCCCCCAAACAATTCACCTCGAGAACAGCGAACCGCTCTCCACGCAGGGGATAACTGCGGCCAACTCTGACCATGCGAATGGCCTGACAGTGGCCGCTAGCGGCGGCCCGAATCACACATCAGACAACGTACATGGCACGACTGACGACGATGCCACGCTCTTCGGCGCGCCTGACGACGACGTATTCCCTGCCGAGTGGGGTGTGGTGCGTGGTTTGGCTCCGGCGCGGCGTGTGGAGCGGTCGTGGGTGGATCCGGTTTCTGAGCCGGCGGGCGGGGGTGCGCATGCGCGGCGGTTTGAGGTTCGTTCGGGATTTGATGTTCGGAAGTTTGAGGTGGGTGGTCAGTCGGTATCTGATGTGACGGTTCGGGTGCGTCTGGTCGGTGGGGATCAGTTGCCGGCGGCGGTTGATGCTTTGTGGGATCGTGCTGTGGGTGGTGTGGAGAGGGTATTCAACCGGCCTGGTGCGGTGTTGCCTGACGGTAGTGTTTTGCACGTCACGCTGGAGCGCGTCACGGGGAACGCTTCAGACGCGCACCTGAATGTGAACGTGGGCGGGCCGCGAGGGGCGATGGACCAGTATGAGTGGTCGATCGACGCGACTGAGCTTGATCTGGCGCATGAGTTGGGCCACCAGCTGGGTCTGCGGGACGAGTATCAGGAGACCGGTGCGGAGCATCGCCCTGAGGTCGATGGCAGTCTCATGGGCAACTACCACAACACCGCTCCGGACGGTTTGCCCCAGGGTGGACTGCGCGACCGGTACCTGCAATTGATCCACGCCCAGATTGGTAGTCATGATGACCTTCCGGTTGGCGATGTGGTGCGCGCCGGCTCAGAGGGAGACATGACGTCTCGTAGCCTTGCCCCGCATGCTCCTGGCGAGGAGCGGCAGGGCCGCCAGATAGCCGAAAGCGATCTCACGGACCGAATGCGCCGCTGGTTGGACCGGCCCGCGACCATGAATCGATTTGTGCAGGTGAAGCATCTTGCGGGACTGCGGTACACAGGCCAGCCGAATTGGACTCCAGAAACCTTGGTCTCAATTGGCTCGCTTAACCTGGACTATGCCGACCGGGCAAGGTTGATACTGCGGGTGCCGGGGCTCAACGATGAACTGGCCGCCGCGCTACATAAGAGATTGGACGACGTCGATTCGGCTCCGCCACGCGTGCTGGTGCAGCCAGGGTATGCCTCCGGGGATCAGTTCGGTATCGCTGCGGCGCTGATTGTTGATCCACACTTGCATGTGGTGCTGGTCAGCGATGTAGGAGGCAAGCCGGATTCCAGCGGCGCCGTAGCCGACTTCTACCAAAGAAGCGGTATTTCTCCGTCGCGTGTGCATCGCATCACAGCGAATAAGGGCCAATCTGCCCAAGAGGCGAGCCGTAAGACGGTGAACAGCCTCCTCGACGTGATCAGTCCCGGTCTGTCATCTAGTCAGAAGCTAGAGCGGACCTTGGAGGTACGCGAAGGCACTAAATGGGTCGCCCGTAACTTCACCGTTGGCGTGCGTCGGACACTACGCAGAGCGTGGGAAATCGACGACGTTGGCTTCCCGCCTCGTGTACAGGAATATGTCCGCACCTGGCTTACCGTCCAGCAAGCTGTACCGTCGCCTCAGCAGGACACGATCGTGCTCTGGTCTCGGTTCAGTGGCAAGCAAGGTTACGCACACCCAGAGCACGACACATCTTTCGAAGGAATGCGGCAAATCCTGCGTAGGCTGGCGGAACGAGCGAAGGAGCGCGGAGAACGGCCGTTGGTGGTGATAGCTGGTGATGCGTACTCGGATCCAAAACATGCGAAAAAGTATGAGGATATCGCGGAGAAAGCGCGGAAGGATGGCCTAAATGTTCGAAATCTGACGAACTTCTGGAAGGGAAGCAAAACGTCGCTGCGAGCATGGGGCGGTGACAACCGGGTCGGTCAGTTCAGGCTGTACGAGTACCTGAACCGGCACAGCCGCAGCGTTCGCCACTTGGGCTTCCGCAGCGGCAATCTGGAGGCTATGGCGCTGATCGGGCACACGGTCATGTACTTGGAAGAAAGAGGCGCTCCGAGCGCTTGGCGTATGGAGCAGTGGCACGCTGCTGAGAACTCGCTGCGCACGCGTGACAGAGCACTTGCTGTCGGGTATGAACGCATTCTTATCGAAGAGCCGCCGACGCGTACAGGGAAGGTGATAACGAGGTGGCGCGAAACTGCTGCCCGGATGGCGCCAAACGATCCTGCTCGAAACCAACTTCCCGACTTCAAGGATCCGCCGTGGATTTTCGGCGCTTTGCACCGGCAACCTAAGCCGCCAAAGCTTTTCAAAGACACTGATAAGGGTTTCTACCAGGATGACCTCCAGAAAATTGCCGACTACCTGTTGCCTCGGCAAGTCCCCGCCGCACCAGCACCGCCGGGAAGGGCGGCGGTTCGTGCCCCTCGGCTGGAGAACGTCCCTGTAAGACCGGATGGCCCTGATCATCTTGATGGCGGCGGACTCGCAATGCAGGCGGCGATGTGGGCAGACGCAGCGCAGCAGAGGGCGGCGGACGTACAACGGTGGGCAGCGGAGCGAACGGGGGCTCAACGAGACGCAGCAAACGCGGCGCAGCAGGCAGCGCGGGCACGACAGGAAGCAGCGGACAACCGGCGAAAAGCGAAGGGTTGGGAAGAGAGCCTGCGGCAAGCACAGGCGAAAGAGCGGGAGGCGGCGCAACAAGCTAAGACAGCAGAGGAAATGGCAGTTGGGTGGCAGCGGGCGGTGCAGGCGGGGAGGGCAACGGAGCTCCAAGCGGTACATCAGCAGGCGTTGGCGCGCCAACTAAAGCTGGCGGCACGGCAGGCACAGCGGGCGGCGCAGCACCAGGCGGTAGTGGCGGCGCAGTACCAGTGGCTGGCCGAGCAGCGGGCCGCGGTGGAAGACCAAGTGCTGCAGCGGGCTTTGGCGGAGCAGCGGGCGGCGGAGCAGCGGGCGGCGGAGGCGCAGAAGGAAGAGCAGCGGGCGTTGGCGGAGCAGCGGGCGGCGGAAGCACAGCGGGACGAGAAGCGTGCTGCGGAGAAGCGGGCTGCGGAGAAGCGGGCTGCGGAGAAGAAGCCGGCGGAGAAGAAGCCGGCGGAGAAGAAGCCTGCGGAGAAGAAGCCTGCGGAGAAGAAGCCCGCGCCCCGTCGCAAACCCACGTATCGAGATGGTGATTTCTCCGATACGGACGAGGTTGAGAATTTGGTGCCGGATGACAGATCGTTCTTCGGTGACATGGAGAACGAGGTTCCTGCGGAGCATATCCAATGGGCTCTGGCGCAACATCCGGGGCGCCGTACCACTGCTGAACCACAGCCGGTCGTAGGTTTCGGGAAAAGCCGCTTCGGACTGCGGACCGACAAGCTGCCGGTCAGCAGGTCCGAAAGGTTTCGAACCTTGCGATACCGCACGGATACAGAACCTCTATACCGCTACGACACGCGTCACTACGACACGATATTCAACGAAGGGTTCCATCCCTGGAACGGCAAGCGGGTGCGAAGCCTCGCTCACTATCAGTCCTATGTGCAGCGTACGGCGATGGTTAGCGCATCCCGCAGTGGGGGTGAGTACCTACCGGAGTGGGCCGCAGCCGCGGACGGAACGGCCTACCTGTATGTGATTCATGCACCCGGTGGTATTGACATGGTGGAGAGCTTGCAGCGCAGAGCCCGCTACCCCATGCAAGAAGTGGTTTTCTGGAAGGGCATCAGGCCGGAATTCATTGACCGGGTGGAACTGGTACGGAAACCTCCTAACCAACGCTACCCTGAAGTCCTCAGAGTGATTTCTCGCGGCGACTGGGAGAATGAATTTGAAACTGGTGGCAGGACTCTGCAAGATGGCTCCTGGCGCGGACCAAGTGGGTTGAAGCTTACCGTCGATGCGAACCGACTTGCCAGCGATCTTGCGGTACGGTCGTACCAACTGGAGCCGCGTATTACTTTGGAGGTGCAGTCGTGTACAAAGAATGTGAAGCATTTGAAGTTCTCCTCCGACGTAAAGACGGCAGCTTCGCTGAAGCGCAAGTTGGCGAAGCAACTTCTCGAGAACCCCGGAGTGGCGGCGCAAGATGCTGTGAATGGATTCGGGGACGCCGTGCGTTATACAGTGACGGTGACTAGATTCGATAAATATGCGAAGCGCGTTGGTGAGATTGCCAAGGAGTTGCGAAGCCGTGGCTACACTTTGATCTCCCATCGGAACAGTTGGGGGAGCCCTGGCTATCGGGGAATCAATACAGTATGGCATGATCGGAAAAATCGCATCAATTTCGAGATACAATTCCACACAGTGCGAAGTCGTGAAGCCAGAGAAGCTGCGCATATATTCTACGAGAAGATGCGCATCCCTGGCCTCGATCAGGCTAAGCAAAAGGAATATGCTGAGGAGATGCGCAAAATATTCCACACGGTCCCTCTTCCGGAAGGTGTATTCACCATTGAATGGATGGCAAGTGGTGGCGAAGGTGCATGAGATTGAGTTACTGCAAGGCCGTGTATTCCGATGTATATTCCCGTAATTGAAGGCAAGGAAGCCTCTAGTGGAGAACGTTTCTTATTATGCCGTGTTGGGATTCGGCTACTCGCGGGATAATCCCATCGGGATTTTCCGCCGTCGCATCTCAGAAGGCGTTGGCTTCGACGAGGCGTTTACTCGAAACCTGTTCTGGGAACCCACCGATTACTTTGCTCTCGATGCCCTGGGTTACAACGAGACAGAACATGTCGAGATCGGCAAGGCGGAAGCGGATGCGCTCATTGCGCGGATCTCTGCCCACTCTAACCGTGAGGAGGACCCTGCCGCACTGGCCCGGGACCAGGAAAGCAGCACAGTCGTGGATGGGGGAGGGGCGCTTGTGAGCAGCGACCCCATGGAAGTAGTCGTCTCCGGGGGAGGAGCGGGAACACCTCAGGCCGAGGAGTCCGAAATCGTGTGGAGCGAATCCGCCGGCAAAGGTGGTTTCGAGGAGGCAGGCATTCCGGGTTCGGCCAATCACCGCATGGGCCTTGAACGCGGACACTTTGACGACGACATTTTGGAAGACGTCAGTCCGGTGGGTGGGCGCCTCGTCGGATGGGCCGGGCGTCTGCAGGCCATCCCCGTCGACCAGGACGTGGAGCGCGCGCTTGTTGACGATGGTGACCTTCAGGATGTGCCCGAGGACGTCCGTGAAGCGGCCAAAATTCTCCCGAACCACTGGCTCGGTCTCGTTGATCCGCTGTGGGACGCCGACCAGGCCCCCCCAATGTGGGCGGTTGTAGGGCATTGGCGATCGGGTCACGATGGCGAAGTGGCGGAGTGGACGGACAATCCCGACTACAGGCCCTCGCCTGCGATGCTTAACTGGGATGAGCCAACGGACTTCCTCGACGCCGCGGTACAGTTGGCGGCTTCTGGATACGGCCCGGTAGAGGAAGTCGCGAGGTTGCTGGCCTCTGCAGAGGTCGCAGTGCTGGTGGATGCGGCAGATTCACCAGTTACTGCGTCGGCGCCGGACGGCACAGCAGTGGTGCCGGTTTTCACTTCCGGGCCGCACGTCGCGAAGATGGGAGCCTTCCGCCACCAGGTGATCCCCGCTGCTCAACTGGTTGCTCGGATACCCGAAGGACATCGGCTCTACTTGAATCCGACTGGTCCCGTTGGGTTTGCCGTGGACATGGACGCTCTTCTTAGGGCGATCTCAAAGTCGGATTGACCTTGTAGTTCACCCGTCGATCCTCGATGGGTGCGTCAGCCCACCGCTGATGAACTCGGGAGAACGGTGGGGTCCTCATCATCGAATTATCATCGATGACACCGGGTTCATCAAGAAGGGGCCTCACTTCCTTTCGGACAGTCGGCCGGACCTTTTGTTGCGGTGATCAGACACTCGACATCGCATGATCACTGGTGTCGGCGTACAAGTGGACGTGCGCCAGCTCGTACGGAGAAATGTGAACCATTTGCGGTGCGGTGATGGGGGTGGGATCCGTGAGTCTGCTGCTGTCGGTTCGGGGTGGCAGGGAGGCGACTGGCGGTGGTGCTGGATCCACATCGGTGGCTGGAGCTTAGGCGGTTTCGTTCGCTGTATGAGTCCGGTGCGATGAGCCTGCGAGAGATCGCCAAGGAGACCGGGCTGTACCGCCGGACAGTCAGCAAGTATCTGAAGGGTTCGGCTTCTCTCGCGCCGCCGAAGCGCGAGGCGGCCGGTCAGAGACCTTGGCGGTTGGTGGACGAAGTCGCGCCACTGATCGACGCGATGCTTACTGACGTTGAATGCGTGATGTCGTCACGGTGGGGCGGGGATGAGTCCGGTCCCGGCAAGGCATCCGTCAAGGACGTCGTGACGGTATTGGAGCCGACGTAGCCCCTGACGGACTGCGTTGATCAGGTCCTGCGGGTCGGCGAAGGCCCGGTTCGCGGTGGTGGTGCGCCGCAGTATCGACCAGATGCCTTCAACCGGGTTGAGGTCAGGTGCGTAGGGCGGCAGCTGGTAGACGGTGAGCCAGTCCCGGTCTGCGATGTAGCGGCGCATCCCTGCTGTCAGGTGGGTATTGAGGTTGTCCCACACGAGCACGATGGGGCCGCCCAGTTGTTGGTGGGCGGCCTGGATCAGGTCCCGGTAGTCGGTCCAGGCGAAGCTCTTGCGTCCGTCCGGGCGGGCGTCGGTGCTCGGCCGGTAGATCAGCCGGGACGGTTGGCCAGGTTTGTAGCAGGCCAGGGCAGCGACGGATAAGCGGCGGCGGGAGCGGCCGCGGACCCGGATGATCGGGGTGCGGCCGCGTCGGGCCCAGGTGCGGTGGGTGGGCGGCGTCATCGAGAGGCTCAGTCAAGATTTTCGTGATGCGATGACGCTGCGTCATGCGAGGAGGACCCGTTTGCGGAGAAGCGGGAGGCTTGCGCGTCCATACATCTGTCGTTTGAGCATCTTGATCCGGTTCACGTGGCCTTCGACGGGGCCGCTGCTCCAGGGCAGGGTGAGGCCGGCCAGGACAGCGTCCCAGTCGCGTTCGAGTCCGTCGGCGAAAGCGTGCAGCTGCGGCAGGTCGTCGGCGTGGACCGCGCGGATCCAGGCGGCCAGGTCGGTGCCGGTTCGGTCGCAGATCATGCGAGCGAAGGCGTGGACGTGGGTGCGCAGTGCGGCCAGTTCGGGGCATCGGGACAGGACGTCTTCGAGTTGTTGTTCTTCCTCAGCTCGTAAGCGCCCGGGGTGGCGGGTGATCCAGCGGGTGAGGTCCTGCGGTTTTGGCGGCGGTGCGGGTGCCGTCTTCGTGGTATCACGCAAGGGACGCAGGAGGCGGCGCACTGCTTGCGGTGTGCGTCCTGGGTAGCCCTGGGCCTGAATCTCACGGAAGAGGGCGGAGGCGTTGGTGCAGCCCTGGTTCCAGCGGCTGATCAGGTAGGGCCGCCAGGCGTCCAGCCGGGTGGTGCGGATGGCGCGGTCGGCGAGGGCTTCGGGGTTCTCGCAGCGTGCGTAGCGGCGGGCGGTGTGACGGGCCAGTCCGAGTTCGCGTCCGATGGCGCTGATCGTCCATCCCTGGGCAAGCAGGTCCTGGACGGCCCGGTATCGCTCTCGGGTGCGGGTGACCAGCCATTTCTCGGCGCCGGTGTCGGGGTTGAGAGCGGGGTCGGGAGGTGCCTTTGTGTGCGTGGGTTCGGACTGCGGGGACTGCGGTGGTGTCAGGCAGGACCGGTGGGTGATCACGATGCGTTCGACCGTATGAGCCAGGTTGTCCGCCAGGTGCCAGGCGTCGGCGACCTGACGGGCTTGGGGTGCTCCGGCGTTTGCTGCCTCCGCGTAGGCTCCAGCTCGGTCCCGGCAGACGATCTCGATGTCGGGATGATCGGCCAGCCAGGAGACCAGGGGTGCTTTCCCGCGGCCGGGCAGGAGATCCACGACACGATGCGAGTCCAAGTCGACGAGCACGGTCCCGTAGCGTCGGCCGCGGCGGGGGTGGCGAAGTCATCGACGCCGAGCACGCGCAGTGCCGGCTGCCGTGGATCGGGCATCGCCATCACCACGTTGAGCAGGGTAGTTCGGCTGATCGGGATGTGCAGGACGTCCGCGAGCCGGGCGCCGGCCCGCCCGGCCAGTGCCAAGGCGATCGCTTGCACGATCTCGGTGAGAGCGGCCGTGCGGCGGCCGTATCTCACGGTCAAGCCTGCTGTCTGCTCGGCGAAGGTCCGGCGAGCGCAGCGAGCACTGTCACAGAACAGGCATCGGACGCGCAGATCGATGACGACCCGGCGGCCGCCAAGGCCGGCATCGGCCAAATGCCGCCGATAGCGACTGTGGACTCGCCGCGCCAGCCCACCACAGTCGGGACAGGGCACGGCCGCGCCATCATGGGTCCGAGCGACGACCAGTACGTTTTCCTCTTCCACACGCACCTGTTCCACCAGTACGGCCGACAGATGGGGGAAGAGATACTGCAGCGGCTTGGGCGAGTTCCGGGGTCGGGTGGTTGGCCGGGCCGTGACCGGTTGGGGTGCATAGCAGCGCAGGCACGGGCTTCGTGATCATTGGGGTGTCGAA
>NZ_JARAVK010000026.1:0-55547 GCF_033792765.1 Streptomyces sp. PA03-6a
GGTTCAGTTGTTGACACCGGCCCGGCCGGGGTGCGGGGCGTCGGTACCCGGGGCGTCCGGTCCGCCTCCGGGCGGAACCACCCGTCGGGCGCGGCGGGGCGGGAGCGGAGCGCGTCGAGACGCGCCTGCACCTCCGCGCAGCGCGCGACGGCCCGTTCGCGGTCGTCGCGGGCCCAGGCGAGCTCGTTGCCCAGGCGTTCCGCCTCGGCGGGGGTGGGGGCGCCGCGCAGCGCGGCGGCGACGTCACGCTCGTGCAGCACCGCGTACTGGCGTTCCCGGAGTAAGACGTCCAGCCGTGCACTCAGCGCCGCCTCGCCGCCCGGTACGGCGTCGTGGGCGGCGACGGCGGCGGCATGCAGCCTGCGGGCGCGCTGGGCCGCCTCCTGCGCCGGGTGGGTGCCACGGGCGGTGGCGACGTCCTGGAGGAGGGCGAGGACGACGTCCCACGGCGGGACGTCGGTGCCGTCGAGCCAGGCCCGTACGCCGTCGGGATCACGTTCGGCGAAGACCGCGTACCAGCCGGGCGTGTCGCCCGCCGCGCCGACGAGCCCCCGGAGGTACCCGGCGAACTCGCCGACCTGCTCGATGACCTGGCTGTGCGCCCCGCGCTCCACTGTCGCTCCTCCCTGTCCGCCGCCCGGCGGCGGAAGCGTGTGGTCCGCACGGCATTCGACACCCGCTGTGTTACGGGGGTGCTACGGAGAGTTTTCACGGAAGGGGCAGAGGCTGCACGGGCGCCCGCGCCCCGCGCGGAGGCACGGCGGCGCGCCCCCGGCCGGGGCCGCCGCCAAGGCGTCCCCGGCCCTCAGGACCCGGCCGCCTCCGGGTGGTGACGGCGGTAATGCCGGGCGACGCGGGCCCGGTTGCCGCAGGACGGCTTGCACCACTCCTGACGGCCGTGGGACTTGACGAAGTACCGGACGCACCGGGGCGCGGTGCAGGCACGCAGCCGTTCCCGCTCGGGTCCGGCCAGGAAGTCGACGGCCGCGCGGGCCAGTTCGGCGACGATCCGGGCGGCGGGGTCGTCGCGCTCCGCCCCGGGCACGAGGCGGGCCACGGGAGCCTGCTCCGCCTCCCACACGAGCCGGGGGACGACGGGGACCCGCGCCGCGGCGGCGTTGAGGTGCGCGAGGGCCTCCTCCGCGGGCATCGGACGCCGGGCGTCGGCGGAGCTGGACGGCCCGGGCGCCACGGCGCGGGCGAACAGGGCCCGGACGGCACGGCGGAGTGCGAGGACGTCGGCGAGGGCGGTGTCGTCCGCGGTGAAGCCGCCGGGCCCGGGAAGGTGTTCCCGGACCCACGCCGTCAGCGCGGACGGGTCGCCGAGGTCGTCGGCGACCCCTCCGTCGCCGTCGTGCCGGATGGTGCTCACCAGTTCCAGGGCCAGGTAGCGCTCCACTGCGCCTCTCCTCTTGATCGTCCGCCCGCCGTACCCTACCGTTCTAATGTTAGGACTCAGATTAAGCATTAAGCCTGGAGGGGAGCGGCCCATGCTGCTGCTGGCTCACATCAGCGACCTGCATCTCGACGGCACCGAACGCTCGACGGAGCGCGCCACCCGCGTCATGGCGTACCTGCGCGGGCTTCCCCGGCCGCCGGACGCGCTGCTGGTCACCGGGGACATCGCCGACCACGGCGCCTCCGGCGAGTACGAGGAGGCGGCCCGGATCCTGGAAGCTCCCTTCCCTGTGCTCCCCTGCCCGGGCAACCACGACCGGCGGGCCGCCTACCGCAAGGCGCTGCTGGGCGAGGCCGAGGCGGCGGGACCGGTGAACCGGGCGCACCTCGTCGCCGGGACCGCGGTGCTGATGTGCGACTCGACGATCCCGGAGGAGGACGACGGCCTCCTGGACGAGGAGACCCTGCGGTGGCTGTCCTCGACGCTGGACGGGCTGGTCCCCGGCACGCCCGCGCTGGTGGCCTTCCACCACCCGCCCGTCGCGCTCCACCATCCGCTGCCCGACGGCTACCGGCTGGGCGGGCCCGGGGCCCTGGAGGAACTGCTGGCCGCGCACCCCGAAGTGATCGCCGTCCTGACCGGGCACGCGCACACGCCCGCCGCCACCATCTTCGCCGGGCGGCCGCTGATCGCCGCGCCCGGGGTGACGTGGACGCTGCGCATGCCGTGGGAGGGCGAACGGGACGGCTCGGTCGCCGACCGCTCGGCGCCGCCCGGCGTCGCCTTCCACGTGCTGGACGACGAGCGGCGCCTGACGACCCACTACCGCGTGGTGCTCTGAACCACCATCGCCGAACCGCCGCCGCGGCGCACCGTCTCGGCGGCGGCGAGCCAGCGGCCGTCCGGCAGCCGCTGGACGCCCGTCGTCGCACCGATCTCACCCGCGTCGGCGAAGCTGTGCCCGATGTCCTTCAGCTCCGCGGCCACGTCGCTCGCGAGGAAGGCCGGCTCGACCTGCGTGGTCGCGGCGTTGCGCTGGCTGGCGCGCGGCGCGGCGATCGCGTCCACCAGCGGCATCCCGCGGTCGACGTGCTCGGTCAGCACCTGCAGCACGGTGGTGATGATCGTGGCGCCGCCGGGCGAGCCGAGCGCGAAGTCGACGCGGCCGTCCTTCAGCACGATCGTCGGCGACATCGAGGAGCGCGGCCGCTTCCCGGGGCCCGGCAGGTTGGGGTCGTGCACCGAGGCGCTCGCCGGGACGAACGAGAAGTCGGTCAGCTCGTTGTTGAGCAGGAAACCGCGCCCGGGGACGGTGATGGCGCTGCCACCGGTCTGCTCGATGGTCAGCGTGTACGCGACCACGTTGCCCCACTTGTCGGCGACCGTGAGGTGCGTGGTGCTGTCGCCCTCGTACGTCGTCGGTGCGGCCTTGCCGCCACTGCCGCAGCGCGCCGGGTGGTACGGGTCGCCCGGGGCGACCGGACTGGTCAGCACCGCGTCGTCCTTGATCAGGCAGGCCCGGGAGTCCGCGAACGACTGCGACAGCAGCCCCGCGGTCGGGACCTTCTCGAAGGCCGGGTCGCCGACCCAGCGGCCGCGGTCGGCGAAGGAGATCCGGCTCGCCTCGAGGAAGCGGTGCAGGTACTGGGCGTCGGAGAGCCGGGAGAGCCTGCCGGTCCGCTCCAGGATGTTCAGCGCCTCGCCGACGGTGGTGCCGCCGGAGGAGGAGGGCGCCATGCCGTAGACGTCCAGGCCGCGGTAGGAGACCCGGGTCGGGTCCTGCGGCTTGGCCTTGTAGGCCTTCAGGTCCGCCGTCGTGAGGTCGCCGGGGCGGACGACCCGCGTCGCGGCCGGGTCCACCGGCGGCTTGCGCACGGTGTTCACGATGTCGGCGCCTATGCCGCCGCCGTAGACGGCGGAGACGCCCTTGCGGCCCAGCTCGTCATAGGTACGGGCGAGGTCGGGGTTCTTGAGCGTGGAACCCACCACGGGCAGCTGCCCGCCGGGCAGGAAGAGCGCGGCGGTGGCCGGGAAGTCCTTGAAGCGCGCCTGGTTGGCTTCCGTCTGGCTGCGGAAGGTGGCGTCCACGGTGAACCCGTCGTGCGCGAGGCGCTCGGCGGGTCGCAGCACGTCACCCAGGCTGCGGCTGCCCCAGGATCGCAGGGCGGTGTCCCAGGTCGCGGGGGTCCCGGGGACGCCGACGCTCAGACCGCTGGTGACGGCGTCGTTGAAGGGCAGCGGCTGGCCGTTCTCGACGAAGAGCTTGTCGGTGGCGCTCTTGGGGGCCGTCTCGCGGCCGTCGATGGTGTGGACCTTGCGCTGCCTCGCGTCGTAGTAGACGAAGTAACCGCCGCCGCCGATGCCCGAGGAGTACGGCTCGGTGACGCCCAGGGCGGCAGCGGTGGCGACCGCGGCGTCCACGGCGTTCCCTCCGCGGCGCAGCACCTCGATGCCGGCGGCGGAGGCGTCGGCGTCGACGCTGGAGACCGCGCCCCCGTAGCCGACGGCGAGCGGGACCTTGGCGGGTGTGGCGTCCCGGGCCCGGGCGTCCGCCCCCGGCGGGGCCGCGGCCACCGACAGCGCGGCGGTGGCGGTTACGGCGAGCAGCGACAGACTCCGTACAGCGTGACGACGCATACGTGGACCTCCACTGGGGCGACCGTCCGGGCAGCCTAACCCCACCCTGCCTTCCTCGTCAGGAACGCCTCAACTACGATCCCGGCCCATGAGCGACGACGTGCGCAACTTCGTCCTGGGACTGGCCGCGAGCGGTATCAGCGCCGCGCTGGGCTGGTTCGTCCGCACGTACCTGTGGCGGCGCAAGCTGCGGCGCAAACAGCGCTTCTTCGGGCTGCCCACCGGCTCGGAGTGCCTGCTGGTGATCAACCGCGATCCGGGCTCGACACGGGGATGGAGCGTGGCGCGCCATGACGTCTTCGCGCTGATCGAACTGTCCGCGCTGATCAAGGAGTGCGGGGCGCACGCCGAGATCCTGCCCCACGACACCGCCTGGCAGGGCTTCGGCGCGCGCACCGAGTTCTGCGTCGGCGGTCCGATATCCAACCACCGCATGGCGGCGCACCTGCGCTCGATGCTGCCCGGTTTCCAGGTCAACGACTTCACCGGGCCCGTCGAGGACCAGGGCGCGCTGACCGTGGGCGGCGAGACCTACCGCATGGAGAAGGGCAAGGTGGAGTACGTCTTCCTGGCCCGGCTGGCCGCCAACGAGAACACCGGGAACAACCGCCCGGTCTTCCTCGCCTCCGGCCAGCGCGGAGTGACCAACCAGGCCGCCGTGCGCTACCTCGCCCGCCACTACCAGCGGCTGTCCCGTAAGTACGGGGTGGACGGCACCTTCTGCCTGCTCCTGAAGGTCGTCAACTCGGACGCCTATGGACCCGACGTGGTGGAGGTCGTCGCCGACGTCACCCGCGAGGCCAAGACCCCCGCCAGCCCGCCGGTGGCCGTCACCGCGGAGTGACGGCCTGGGACCGGGCGGACGGCCGCGGGGGCACGGGCCCCCGCGGCCCCGTCATATGCGGCCGCGCACGCAGAGCCGGTCCAGAACGGCAGCGGCCATGGCCTTCTCGCCCAGCGCGTTGGGGTGGGCGGGCGCGGCCGGAGCGGCGGGCGTGAGCGGCTCGATCCAGCGGACGCCGGGGGCCGTGCACATGTCGTGGCCGACGGTCGGGGTGTAGGTGTCGACGTAGGTCGCGTGGGCGGCCTTGGCACGACGGGCCAGCATGGCGTTGAGCCGCTTCTCGGTGTCCCGGAGGTAGGCGAAGTCCTTGTCGGCGAAGGGCACGGCCGGGCGGCAGCCGACCCCGCTGTCGGGGAGCAGCGCCGGGTAGCCGACGACCACGACGCGCGCCCGCGGCGCGCGGTGGTGGATGGCGTCCAGCACGGCGTCGATCTTCGGTGCCGTCTGCTCCACGGCGGTCCGCAACTGGTCCGTTCCGCCGGCCGTGTAGTACTTCTCGCAGGGATTGCCGGTCGGGTCGGAGACCGCGGCGCCGGCGCAGGTGCGGATGATGCTGCCGAAGCCGACGTCGTTGCCGCCGATCTGCAGCGTGATCAGGGAGGTCCGCCGGTTCAGGGCGTCCAGCTGCGGCGGGTTGCCGCCCTGCGCCTTCCACATCTCGGCGGTGGTGGCCCCGCCGCAGCTCACGTCGGTCAGGGTGGTGCCTCTCAGCCGCCCGGCCACCAGCGAGGGGTAGTTCCGGTTCGACCGGGCGCAATTGGCGTCCACCTGGTCGGGGATGAGCGGTCCCGACGTGTACGAGTCCCCGAGCGCGACGTACGCGTCCCGGTGGCCGTTGCCTTGATGGTGGCCGTCCCGCGAGTGCGCGGTGGCCGGAACCGCGCTCACCGCGGTGAGCACGAGCGCGGCCGCCGCCGCTCCCAGGATCGATGCACGTCCGACACCCATCGGGCCCTCCCCCTGTCGACGCTGACGGGTTCAGATTCGGCGTCCCGCGTGGCCGAAGTCAATGGATGCGTCGCAAGTTCGCTCGATGGACTGACGTTCCCTCAGCTCAAGGCAATCGTTACTGGCGCGTAACATGCAGAGGTATTACCAACGGTAAGCGGCTCTGGTTACTCTCCAGTCACTTTGTCACGGGGACATCTGGAGCCGCCATGAGAGCGCCTCGTACCACCGCGGGAACGTTTTCCGCCGTCCTGCTCGCCACCGCGGCACTGGGCATCGCGACCCCCGCCGCGCACGCGACCCCGGTCGCAGGTCCAGGCCTCACGGCCGGCACAGTCCACGCGGCGGGCACCGCCGCCCCTTCCGTCCGCTTCGTCGACATCCCCGGAGCCGGCGGGATCACCCTCAAGGGGAACGTCTTCACCCCTTCGGGTAACGGCGGTCGCGACGCAAGTGCGCGCTATCCCGCCGTCGTCCTCCCCAGCAGCTGGGGCCTGAACGACCTGCAGTACCTGGCCCAGGCACAGAAGCTCGCCGACTCCGGCTACGTCGTGGTGAGTTACACCGCGCGCGGCTTCTACCTCTCCGGCGGGACGATCGACGTCGCCGGGCCGCTGGACGTCGCGGACATATCGAAGGTCATCGACTGGACGCTCGCCAACACCCGCGCAGACCCCGGCCGGATCGGCATGGCCGGCGTCTCCTACGGTGCCGGGCTGACCCTCATGGGCGCCGCGCACGACCCGCGCGTCAAGGCGGTGGCGGCACTCAGCGGCTGGGCGGACCTGACCGAGTCCATCTACGGCGGCCGCACCCAGCACCTGCAGTCCTCCCTGCTGCTCGGCGCCGCCGGATACCTCACGGGCCGGCCCAGCGCCGAGTTCCAGCGGGTGCTCACCGACTTCCTGGCCTCCGACTACGACCAGGAGGACGAGCTGATCGCCTGGAGCCGCCTGCGCTCCCCCGGCACCTACCTCGACCGGATCAACGCCAACGGCACCGCCGTGATGCTCGCCAACGCCTGGGGCGACACGATCTTCTCGCCCAACCAGCTCGCCTCGTTCTACGACCGGCTGACCGTCCCCAAGCGCCTGGAGTTCCGCCCCGGCGACCACGCGACACCGGAGATCACGGGGCTGTTCGGGCTGCCCAACGACGTCTGGTCCGACACGCGGCGCTGGCTGGACCACCACCTCAAGGGCGTCGACAACGGCATCGACAAGGAGCAGCCGGTCCGCCTGGCCTCCCGCAGCGGTGGCGGCTACGAGGGGTACGGCAGCTGGGCGGCCGTGCCCTCGGCCACCCGTGAGCTGCCGCTGGACGGCACCCGCCGCATCGCCGCGAACGTCGACTCGGGCGCGGACGGCGGCATCATCTTCCTCTCCTCGCTCGCCGACCAGCTCGCGCAGGCGCCGCCCGTCGTCTCCGTACCGCTGTTGCCGCGCGCCTTCGCGGCGGTCTGGCAGAGTCCCCGCGACCAGACCGTGCAGCAGGTCCGCGGCACCCCCGTGCTGCACACGACGGTGACGCCCTCGGCCTCCCGGGGCACCTTCGTGGCCTACCTGTACGACGTGAACCCCCTCGGCATCGGCAAGCTGATCACGCACGCCCCCTACACCTTCACCGACCGCACCCCGGGGACCCCCTTCGCGGTGGACCTGGAGCTGTACTCCACCGCCTACGACGTCCCGGCCGGCCACCGCCTGGCCGTGGTCGTGGACACCGTCGACCCCCTCTACATCGAGCACAACCCGGCCTTCTCCGCGCTGGCCCTCTCCTCCCCGGCGGCGGACCCGTCACGGCTCTCCCTGCCGCTTCGCCGGCCGTCACTCCCGTAGCGTGCGTACCTCGGTACGCAGCTGTGGCCTGCGTACCTAACGTCGTGCCAGGAACGGGAGAGAGGACAGCGGGGATGGCCGAGCCGGCGCCGGTGTACCAGTGGATCGCCGACGACCTCATGCGGCGGATCGACGAGGGACTCCTCAAGCCCGAGTCCCGCATCCCCTCCCGTTCCCGGCTCAAGGAGGCCTACCGGGCGAGCGACCAGACCGTCGACCGGGCGGTGCGCGTGCTGAAGGCCGCAGGCTACGTCGAAGGGCAGTTCGGGCGCGGGGTGTTCGTGATCGACCGTTCGGCCCGCGGGACGCTCGACCGCGGCACCGGCGCCGTCGACTCGCCCTTCGCCACACGGGTCGCCGGTGACGCGGCAGCGGTGGACTGGGAGTCCTCGACGGTCACCACGACCGCCCCGCCGGCCATCGCCGAGCGGCTCCGCATCGCCACCGGCGACCCGGTGGTGATGACCCGTTACGAGTACCTGGCGAACCGCCGGCCCGTGCAGCTCGCGACCAGTTGGGAACCGCTGGCCATCACCGACGGCACGGACGTCGCGCACCCCGAACGCGGCCCCTACGCCCGCCGCGGTGTGCGGGGACGGCTGGCCGCGATCGGGGTCCGCGTGGTGCGGGCCCGCGAGGTCCTGGAGTCGCGGCCCGCCACCGGCTGGGAGGCGCAGACCCTCGGCTGTGCGCACGGCCAGTGCGTGACGGCGGTCCAGCGGACGTACTTCGACGCCGACGACCGCGCCGTGGAGACCTCGGACACGGTGATCCGCGCCGACCGCTGGCGGGTGGCGTACAGCATCGACTTCTCGTCCTGACCGGCTGCCGGGCGGGCGCACGGCCGGGTCCGGCGGGGCCGCGCCCCTCGGCCCGGTGGTGGCGCGCGATCGCTAACGGCCTCCGGCTGCGGCGCCCGCGTGGCCCTCGCCGAGTACCCGGCCGACCAGCGCGTCGCGGTCGGCCTTGGGGATGGCGGTCCAGCGGGTACCGCGGATCGCGCCCTCGAGGGCGAGCAGGGTGTGGGTGCAGGCGTCCTCGGGAAGCCCTTCGCGGATCATCGCGAAGGCCCCTCCGGATCCGAGGCGGCGCAGCTCGTCGGCGTCCGGCACACCGGCGCTGCGGAGGCGCTCGGCCAGGACCGCGCCGATGTTGGGCATCTGCTGCAGGGAGTCCATGACCCCATCATGCACCTCCCGACGCCCCGTCAGACGGCGATCTCGGCCCAGACACGCTTGCCGCCCGGCAGGAGGTCTGTCCCCCAGCGGTAGGTGAGGGCGGAAACCACCTGAAGACCGCGGGCGCTCCCCGTCGTGTCGGGGACCCGCCCGGTCAGCACCAGGCAGGGCGGAGTGCGGGAGCCGTCGCGGACCGACATGTGCACCAGCGTCAGCCGCCGCGACAGCGTGACGCCCACACGCCGGCCCCCGGCGTGCCGCACGGCGTTGGAGACGAGCTCGGCGAGGACGATGCTCGCGGGGTCCATCAGGTACCCGAGGTCCCACGCGTCCAGGGTCGCCGCCAGGATGCGGCGCGCCTGGGCGGGCGCCAGGTCGTCGGCGGGCAGGAAGACCTCGCCCAGCAGGACGGTGGCGGGTGGGGCCGGGACGGGTTCGGCCGCCGGACCCTGGGTATGGAGGGTATCCGGAGGGGACTCGTCTCCGGCACCTCGGTCGGCGCCGGGGGCGACGCGCCGGAACGGGGGCTGTGCGGCCAGGTTGTCCCCCATGTGACCACCTCACAGGTGTCGTAGGTGGCGCCGAGCATTCCGTGAAGCACACGTGCACGCGATACCCCCGCGCTATTCTCACCACGACATACCCGCTGGTAACGCCGGTGGAAGGAACCGGCGCCGGTACGGACGGGAGTCGTGGATGTCGGGACCGGTTTCTGGCGATGCCGTCGAGATCCCCGCGTGGGCCTGGGAGCGCGAGGAGATACGGGAGGCCCTGCGGGCCCGCGACGCCGGGGCGATCCTGCGGTTCGCGCAGCAGTACGGCGGCGCGAGCCAGTCACGCATCGCCGCCGCGACGGGGCTGCTGCAGGGCCGGGTCAACGAGATCGTGCGGGGGCGCCGCTCGGTGGTGCGGTTCGACGTGTTCGAGCGCATCGCGCAGGGCCTGCGCATGCCGGACCACGCACGGATGCTCATGGGGCTCGCGCCGCGCCGCCTGCGCTCGTACGGCGTCCGCGACCTGATGGACCATCCGCAGGTCGCGGCGGTCGCGCTGACCAAGCCCGAGGCGGCCGCGGAGATCCGCGAGGTGGCCGCGAGCGCCGACGCGGTCGACGTGGTGGGCGTGCGCGCCCTGGGCCTGGTGGCGCTCGGCGACTCGCTGCTGCGCGGGCCGCTGACCCGCGACGGCCGGACCGGGGCCCCCCGCATGCGGCTGCTGTTGCTGCACCCGGAGAGCCCCGCGGTCGCCCGGATCGCGGAGGAGGTCGGCGAGACACCGCGCTTCTTCGCGTCGAGCCTGCGCTTCGCGGAGGACATGCTCGCCGCCCTCGCCGATGAAGGAACGATTCAGCTGGAGGTCTACCGCTACCGCACCGCGCCGGTGTGGCGGTTGGTGCGCCTCGACGGTGCCGCCTTCGTCTCCGTCATCGGACCGCCGGCGGACCCGCGGGGCTCGCTGGTCTACCGGCTCTCCGCCACACCGCCCGGCTCGGTGCTCTACGGCTTCGACCGCTGGTTCGAGGCCATGCTCGGCGAGGCCGAGCGCGTCATCTAGGAACGCCGGGCGGCGCTCAGGCCTCGGACGCCTCGGCGTGGACCTGGGACAGCTCCGGTGTGCCGCTCTCCGCCCACTCGTGGCCGGCCTCGACGACGTCGAGTTCACGGCCGGAGGCCAGCAGGATGACGGGCCGGCCGTTGGGCCAGATCTGCCAGCTCGCGCCCGGCACGGTGCGCACGATGACCGTGCCGAGGTAGAGCCCGGCGTCGTTGCCGAGCCAGGACAACTCGTCCGGGTCGTCGCGCCAGCGCGGCACCAGTTGGTCCAGGCGCTCCAAAGAGACGGCCGTGTCGTCGAGTTCCACGCCCTCGGCCTCGGCCCTGGCGCGCAGCAGTTCGCACTCGGAGAGCAGTTCCGCGACTCCTTCCGGGTCCTCGGCGAGGGACTCCGGTACGGCCGCGCCGCGGACCTCGCCGTACCGTTTGCGCCACCTGTCCAAGAAGGAGATGTCCATGGGCATCAGCCTATGGCGTAGGCCTTGCGGAGTGTCTCGTGGACGGTCCATGTCGTGCGGTCTCCTTCGCGGAGGACGCAGACGTCGCCCGGGCCGAGCTCCAGGGTCGGTCCGCCCTCCACCTCGACGGTGGCCCGGCCGCTGACGACCACGAACATCTCGTCCGCCTCGGTGTCGGTCACCACGCCGGGGGTGATCTGCCAGATCCCCCTCGAACGGGTGCCGTCGGGCGACTGCCACAGCACCGTTCCGGTGACCTCCGGGGAGCCGGAGACGATCTGCTCCGGGTCCAGGGGGTCGGGTTCGAGCACGGCGGCGGCGATGTCGACGGAGAAGCTCTTCATGGCCGGGAGCGTACGCGCGGGCGTATGCCAACGGTAACGACACGTTGTATACGTTCCGTTGCCGCACAATACGTAACGTAAGGCTGCCCCGCGCGAGAAGGGCCATGCAATGCGGGATGAACGGGAAGCCGCGGCACGGGCGGCGGACCGCGCCTGGCGGCTGCTGGAGGAACTGGCGGCACGGGCACCGGGGACGGTACGGCTGGCACCGGGCGCGGACGACGCCGAGATCGCGGCGTGGGACGTGCCGCTGCCCGACGAGGTGCGGCACCTGGTCGCCAGGGTGCGGTCGATCCGCATCGGGGGCCTGGACGAGTACCGGCTGGCCCCGGAGCGCGGGCTGCACCCCGGTGGCTGGGCGGTGGGGCCGCCCGGCTCCGCGCACCTGCTGCACGAGTCGGGCGGGGACACGCTCTTCGTCGACGTGGACGAGGGCACCGGCGCCTGGGGCCGGGTGTTCGCAGCGACCGGGGTCTTCCTCGACACCTGGGCGTACGTCGCGCCGTCACTGGTCGACTGGGTCACCCTGCTGGCCCGGGCCGGGCTCACGGCCCTGGAGCGCACGGCGCCGGAGCCGGATCCGGATCCCGAACGGGCGGACGGCACGGCTCCGGACCACACGGCCGTGCTGGAGCGGCTCGCCGAGACCTCACACGTCTTCTCCTACCGGCCCGACCTGCGGGGCACGCCCGTGGGACAGGCCCGGCCGGACGCCGACCCGGAGCTGGCCGGCGCGCTGGCCGGGCTGCCGGACGACGCCCTGGTGGTGGACCTGCGCGAGGTGGCGCACCCGGCCACCTTGCACCTGCCCTGCCCGCCCGGCCTGCGCGGCTACGTCGAGTTCCAGCGCAGGGCCGGCGGGCGCTTCGCGGTGGGCCTGCCCCGGAGCGGTCAGACGTCGAGGTCGACCACGACGGGGGCGTGGTCGGAGGCGCCCTTGCCCTTGCGCTCCTCACGGTCGACGTAGGCGTCGGAGACCGCCTTGCCGAAGGCCTGGTTCGCGTAGACCAGGTCGATCCGCATGCCGCGGTTCTTGGGGAAGGCCAGCTGGCGGTAGTCCCAGTAGGTGTACGGACGGTCGTACTTCAGCGGGCGGGGCACCACGTCGCTGAGCCCGGCCTCGCGCAGGTGCGCCAGCGCCTCCCGCTCCGCGGGGGTGACGTGGGTCAGCCCCTCGAAGACCGAGGGGTCCCACACGTCCTCGTCGGTGGGCGCCACGTTGTAGTCGCCGAGGACAGCGAAGGGGCGCCCGCCCGCTGCGTCCTGCGCGACCGCCGCGCGCAGCGCCTCGAACCAGCGCAGCTTGTAGGCGTAGTGCTCGTGGCCGACCTCACGGCCGTTGGGCACGTACACCGACCAGACCCGGACCGGGCCGCAGGTCGCCGAGACCGCGCGGGGCTCGTCGACCTCCTCGTACAACGGGCCGCCGGGCAGGCCGACGACGACGTCCTCGAGACCCACCTTGGACAGCAGGGCGACGCCGTTCCACCGGCCGGTGGCGTTGACGGCGGTCTCGTAGCCGAGGGCGCGCAGCTCGTCGAACGGGAACTGCGCCTCGGCGCACTTGGTCTCCTGGATGCACAGCACGTCCGGGCTGTTCTTCTCCAGCCAGGGCAGCAGCCGCGGCAGGCGGGCGGTGATCGAGTTGACGTTCCAGGTGGCGATGCGCATGGACCCGAATCTACCGCCCGCCTCCGACAACCGGCCCCGCGGCGTTCCCCGGGGCCGTCCGCGGCGGGTCGTCAGCCCAGGTCGGCGCTGTCGCCGGGGGCCAGCCTGCCGTGCTCCGCGCCGCCGACACCGGGCCCGTCGGGGCCGAGCAGCCGGTCGTAGACGGTACGCGCGATGTCGCTGAGCAGCCCGTCGTGCACGTCGATGGCACGGGCCGGCTTCACCTCGCGGAGGTAGTCGATGACCTCGGAGACCTTGCTCCAGGGGGCGTGCACCGGCAGCAGCAGCGTCTCGACGGACCGGCCGGGCACGGTGAGCGCGTCGCCGGGGTGGAAGACGGAGCCGTCGAGGAGGAAGCCCACATTGGTGATGCGCGGGATGTCGGGGTGGATCACGGCGTGCATCTGGCCGTGCACCTCGATGTCGAAGCCGGCCGCGCTGAAGGTGTCGCCCTCGCCGACGGTGTGGACCCGGCCCGGGAAAGCGGCCGACACCTGGTCGGCGACGCTCTTCAACGTCCAGATCTCGGCGGCGAGGTCGGCCTCCAGGGCGGCGCGCAGCTGCTGCTCGCTGAAGTGGTCCGCGTGCTCGTGCGTGATGAGCACCGCCTCCGCCCCCGTCGCGGCCCCCGGCTCGGTGAAGGCTCCGGGGTCGATGACGAGCACGCGCCCGTCCTTCTCCAGGCGGACGCAGGCATGGCCCCTCTTCGTCAGCTTCATGACTCTCCTCCGGAGCGGTGATCCTTTGCATGGCCATCATGGCCGGGCCCGTGCGCACCGCACACGCCGCATCCAGGTGGGGATGGCAATGGGCTGACGGGGCGACCGGGCCGCCGTGCGCGCGGGCTCACTCCCGTGGCCGAGTCTCCTCCCGGATGACACGCCGCGCCACCGCGAAGGCGGAGGTGGCGGCGGGCACCCCGCAGTAGACGGCGGTGTGCAGCAGCACCTCCTCGATCTCGGCCGGGGTGAGGCCGCCGCGCAGCGCGGCCCGGGTGTGCGCGGCCAGTTCCGTGTGGTGGCCGCCGGCGACGAGTGCGGTCAGGGTGACGACGCTGCGGGTGCGCCGGTCCAGCCCGGGCCGGTTCCAGACCTCGCCCCAGGCGTAGCGGGTGACGAACTCCTCGAAGTCCCCGGCGGACTCCTCGGCCTCCTCCGCCGCCCGGTCGACGTGGGCGTCGCCCAGGAGCTCGCGCCGGGTGCGGTCGCCCTCCGCGTACGCGTCCGGGCGTTCGCCCGCGGTGCCGCCCCGGTGCTGCGGCGCGGGCCGTACGGGGGCCGCCGCCGGAACGGGCTCGGGGGCCGCGGGTGCGGGCTGCGCCGGGAGGGCCACGGCGACGGGCTGCTCGGTCCAGGTGGCCTCGAAGTGGCGCGCGAGGAGTTCGCCCACGGCGGCGGGCTGCTCGACCGGCACCAGGTGCGAGGCCCCGGGGACGACCGCGAGCCGCGCGTCCGGTATCCCGGCGACCAGGGCCCGGGCGTCGGCGGGCGGCGTCACCTGGTCCTCGGCGCCGCCCAGGACCAGCGTCGGCACGGTGATCAGGCCCAGCTCGGCGCGCACGTCATGGGCGGCCAGCGCCTCGCAGGCGGCGATGTAGCACTCGGGGTCGACGGCGCGGGCCATCTGCACGGACCAGTCCACGATGGCGGCCTGGGCGGCACGGAAGGCGGGGGCGAACCAGCGCTCGGGGGTGCTCAGGGCGATCTGCTCCAGGCCGTTCGCACGGACGACGACGCCGAGCTGCCGCCATGCGTCAGGTGTCCCGAAGCGGGCGGCCGAGGAGACCAGCGCGAGCGAGGCGACGCGCTGCGGGGCGCGCAGCGCGAGCTGGGTGCCGATGGCGCCGCCGAAGGCGCAGCCCGCGTAGCCGAAGCGCTCGACGCCGGCCTCGTCCAGGGTGCGCAGCAGGCGTTCGGCGAGGTCTGCGGTGGAGGCCGAGGGGTCGGCGGGGGCACCGCCGTGCCCCGGGAGGTCGTACCGAAGCACCCTCCACTGCCGGGTCAGCTCGGGTATCTGCCGGTCCCACATGTGCCACGTCGTGCCCAGTGAGGGGCCGAGGACCAGGACCGGGGCGTCCTGCGGGCCGTCGATGCGGTGCTGGAGGGTCTTGGGGGTCTGCTCGTCGGTCACTCGCTCCACGCTATCGAGGCGTTCGCGGGCACGGACGTCCGGGCCCCGTGACGGCGCGGGACCCTTGCGGCGCCTGGGCGCCGGTCAGCGGAAGTTTATCGTGGACACGACATAGACCACGGGGTGGTCCGTGTTGGAGAGGTCGACCGTGATGTTGTGGTCCGGCTTGTCGCCGTGCTGCTTGAGCTTGAGACCGGCCCACCGGCGGTCCGTGCCGAAGGTCCAGCGCACCATGCGGGCCTGCTTCGGGCTCACGGTCACGTCGCCGTCCTCGAGGGCGGAGCGGCTCGTGCCGACCTGGGCGAGGAAGGTGTCCAGGCCGCCCTGGTTGGTGCGGAACTGCACGTAGAAGGAGCTGGAGGCCCAGTTGTTGGTCTCCAGGTACGCCACCGGCGTCGACCCGGACGGGATCGGCACCTCGTAGATGCGCCGCTGCACCTTGGTGGGCCACAGGTAGGTGAGCGTGGTGGCGGCCGCCTGCTGCTGCTTCTCCTCGCCGCTGTCCCGGCTCTGCTCGGCGGAGATGATCACGTAGCCGATCGGCACCAGGATCAGCAGCGGGACGACCGTCCACTGCACCCAGCGCGGCGGCTTCCTCGGGGGCATGGCACTCACTTGCCGACGACCTTCGCGTAGCGCTCGTACCGCTCGACCCGCCGCCGGTTGGCCCGCCGGAAGCGGCGCGCGACCAGCCGCGCCAGGTCCGCGGCGCCGACCATCCCGGCCTCGGGGCCGAGTTGCGCCTTGACGATACGCGCCTCCGGCCGGTAGCCGCGGCCGGTCAGATGGCGCCGGAAGGCGTCGCGGGCCGGGGCGATCAGCAGGTCGTCGGCCGCGCTGACACCGCCGCCGATGACGAAGCAGGAAGGATCCAGGGCGGCGGCAAGGTTGGCGATGCCGACGCCCAGCCACTGGCCGATGTCCTGGAAGAGCTCGACGCACATCGGATCACCCTCACGGGCGAGCTCCGTGATGAGCGGTCCGGTGATCTCCCGGACCTGGCCGTCGACCCGGTCGATGATCCCGTACGCCACCGGGGACTCCGCCGCCGCGAGTTCGCGGGCCTCACGCACCAGGGCGTTGCCCGAGCTGTACTGCTCCCAGCAGCCGCGGTTGCCGCAGGCGCAGCGGTGGCCGCCGGGCACGACCTGCATGTGGCCGAACTCGCCCGCGACGCCGTAGCGGCCCCGCTTGACCTGGCCGTCCTCCAGGATGGCGCCGCCGATCCCGGTGCCCAGCGTGATCATGACGAGGTCGTTCTCACCGCGGCCGGCGCCGAAGCGCCACTCCGCCCACGCGGCGGTGTTCGCGTCGTTGTCCACCATGACGGGGACCCGCAGGCGCTCGGTGAGACGGGCCTTCAGCGGCTCGTCGCGCCAGGACAGGTGAGGGGCGAAGAGCACCCGGGAGCGGTCCGCGTCGACCCACCCGGCCGCGCCGATGCCCACGGCGTGCACGTCGTGCCGCTCGGACAGGTCGAGGACGAGCTCGGTGATGGTGTCCTCGACCACCTTCGGGCTCTTGCTCTTGTCCGGGGTCTCGGTGCGCAGCTTCTCCAGGATGGTGCCGTCCGCGTCGACGACGCCGGCCATCACCTTGGTGCCGCCGATGTCGATGCCGACGGTGGGGACCCGGGGCGCGGTGAGGTGCGAGCGTCGCTCGCGGCGGCCCACCGTGCTCAGGAGTGTGGAACTGCTGGAGGAGCGGGCGGCTCCTCGGTACATGCTCATCGGTTCACCCCCGTGGATCCGATCCCGGACTCGGTCCCGAACTGCTGCTCGGTCGTCGCTCGCAAGGCTCGTCTCTCCGGGGTCGGGGGCGTTTCTCCGAGTGATTCTAAGTGCCGGGGCCCGCGGGGGCGTGGCCCGCTGCCCCGGGCGTCGGCGGAGCGGGGGCGCGGGTGGACGGCCGTTGGCCGCCCACCCGCCCTCACGGCGCCGGGCGGCGCAGTTCGTGCGCGAGGGCCTCGAGGTCCGAGCCGCCCGCCATCTCCCGGGTGAGCTCGTCCACCGTGATCCCGTCCCTGGTGTAGGAGCCGGTCATCGTGCCGCGGCGCAGCAGGACGAAGCGGTCGCCGACGAGGTGGGCGTGGTGGGGGTTGTGCGTGATGAGGACCACACCCAGCCCGGCGTCCCGGGCCGCGGCGACGTACTTCAGGACGACGCCGGACTGCCGGACGCCGAGTGCCGCCGTGGGCTCGTCGAGGATGAGCACCTTGGCCCCGAAGTGCACGGCCCGGGCGATGGCGACGCTTTGCCGCTGCCCGCCCGACAAGGTGCCGATGGGCTGGTCCACGTCGCGCAGGTCGATCCCCATGTCGCGCAGTGCCGTGCGCGTGGTCTCCCGCATCATGGCGACGTCGAGGCGCTTGAAGGGGCCGCGGCCCTTCCTCGGCTCGGAGCCGAGGAAGAAGTTCCGCCACACCGGCATCAGCGGGACGACGGCCAGGTCCTGGTAGACCGTGGCGATGCCGCGGTCGAGGGCCTCGCGGGGGGAGGCGTGGCGTACGGGCACGCCCTCGATCTCGTAAGCGCCCCCGTCGTGCTGGTGCAGCCCGGCGATGATCTTGATCAGGGTGGACTTGCCGGCACCGTTGTCGCCGAGGACGCAGGTGATCTCCCCCGCGTGCACCTCCAGGGAGACGCCCTCCAGGGCGCGTACGTGCCCGTACGCCTTGCTGACGTCGGTCAGCTTCACCAGGACCGTCACTTCGCCGCCTCCGCCCGCATGCGCACCCAGGCGTTGAGCAGCGTCGCCAGCAGCAGCATGGCGCCCAGGAAGAACTTGAACCAGTCCGGGTTCCACTCGGCGTAGACGATGCCCTTGCTGGTCATGCCGAAGATGAACGCGCCGACCGCCGAGCCGATGGCGGAGCCGTAGCCGCCGGTCATCAGACAGCCGCCGATCACGGCGGCGATGATGTACAGGAACTCGTTGCCGATGCCCTCTCCCGACTGCACGACGTCGAAGGAGAAGAGCAGGTGCTGCCCGGAGATCCACGCGCAGAAGGCGACGGCCATGTACAGGCCCGTCTTCGTACGGGTGACGGGGACGCCGACCGCGCGGGCCGCGTCGGGGCCGCCGCCGGAGGCGAAGATCCAGTTGCCGGCGCGGGTGCGCAGCAGGACCCACGTGGCGACGGCGACCAGCGCGATCCACCACAGGATGGTCACCTGAAGGTCGACGTCGCCGATCGTCAGGTGCGAGGCGAACAGCGCCCGCGCCGACGCGAAGCCCTCCATGTCGGAGATGGACTTGGTGCTGACCGTGCCGTCGATGAGCTTGGTGAAGCCCAGGTTGAGGCCGGTGAGCATCAGGAAGGTGCCCAGCGTGATGATGAAGCTCGGCAGCTTCGTGCGGGCCAGCATGATGCCGTTGAAGAAGCCGATGGCGAGGGTGACGAGCAGCGAGACGCCGACGCCCACCCAGACGTTCGCCGTCATCTGGTAGCTGAACATCGACGACACCAGGGCGGAGGACGTGACCAGCACGCCCGCCGACAGGTCGAACTCGCCGCCGATCATCAGCAGTGCCACCGGCACCGCCATGATCCCGATGGTGGACGCCGCGTAGAGGACGGTCCCCAGGCTCGCCGGCCGCAGGAAGGAGTCGGCCGCCACGGAGAAGAAGACGAAGACGGCCACGGCGCCGACGACCGCCCCGAGCTCGGGGCGGCTGAGCAGGCGGTGCCCGAGCCGTCTCGGGGGCGCGAGGCTGTCCGCGGTCATCGGGTGCCCCGCTTCGCGTAGTCCTTCAGCGCGGCCGCGTCGTCCTTGGTGACGATCTGCGGGCCGGTGAGCACGGGCCTGCCACCGCCGAGCACGTCGGCGTTGTACCGGTAGAGCCACAGCAGGTCGACGGCCTCGTAGCCCTGCAGGTATGGCTGCTGGTCGACGGCGAAGCCGATGGTGCCGTCCTCCAGCGCGCCCGCGACCTGGCCGTTGAGGTCGAAGGTGTCGACCTCGGCCTGGCTGCCCGCCTGGTCCTTCGCCTTGGCGGCGGTGGCGGCGTAGGGCGCGCCCAGGGTCACGACGGCGTCGATGGAACGGTCGGCCGCCAGCTTGGCCTGGAGGGCGGACTGGACGTCCGGCATGTTGGTGCCGTTGACGTAGAGGTTCTCCGTCGTGCCCGCGAAGGTGTTCTTCACGCCCGCGCAGCGCTGCTCGTGGCCGACGTTGCCCTGCTCGTGGAGCACGCACAGGACGTGCTTCCTGCCGCGCGCCGTGAGCTCGTCGCCGACGGCCTCGCCGGCGACGGTCTCGTCCTGGCCGATGTGCGCCAGGGCGCCGTACTCCTTGGACTGGGCGGACCCGGAGTTGATGGTGACGACCGGGATGCCGGCCTTCTCCGCCTTCAGGACGACGTCCTTCATGGCCTCGGGCTTGGCGAGCGTGACGACGAGGCCGTCGACCTTCTGGTCGATGGCGGTCTGCACCAGCTGCGCCTGGTCCTTGCCCTGGTCGCTGTTGGAGTACAGGAATTTGATGTTGTCCTTGGCCGCGGCCTGCCGGGCGCCCTTCTGGACGATGTCCCAGAAGCTGTCCCCGGCACCGGCGTGGGTGACCATGGCGACCGTCCACTTCGGTGTGTCGACGGCCGATCCGTTGGCCTGGGCCTCCTTGGCCCGCTGCTCCGCGCGCAGGCCCCCGGTGCTGCTGCAACCCGCCAGCGCCACACCGATGACCACTGTCAGTAGCGCACCGAGCGCACGCTTTCCCCTGTTCGCGCTCTCCACGTCGTGCCTTTCCCTGCAGGTCTTGGAACCGACCAAGTATCCGTCACAGGGTGCGATGCTTGCGGAAGGGGGGGTTCCGCGGTCGTTCAGGCCCGTACGAGGAGCTGGAACTCGAAGGCGTAGCGGGAGGCGCGGTAGATGTGCGTGCCGTACTCGACGGCCCGTCCCGTGTCGTCGTACGTCGTCCGGCTCATGGTGAGCAGCGCGGCCCCGGGGTCCTCGGCGAGCAGCTCGCCCTCCGCCTCGGTGGCGCACCGGGCGCCGACCGACTGACGGGCGCTGTGCAGGGTGATCCCGGCGGCGCGCATCATGCGGTACAGGCCGGTGGACTCCAGCCTGGCGTTGTCCAGGGACAGCAGTCCCGGCGGCAGGTAGTTGCACATGTGGGCCATCGGCTCACCGTGGGTGAAGCGCAGCCGTTGCAGGACGACGACGTCGCTGCCCTCGGCGAGGCCGAGCGCGGCGGCGACCTGGGCGGAGGCCGGCTCGGTCTCGTTGCGCAGCACCTGGGTCGCGGGGCTCTGCCCGGCCGCCTGGAGGTCGTCGAAGAGGCTGCTCAGCTCCAGGGGCCGCTTGACCTGGCTGTGCACGACCTGGGTGCCCACGCCGCGACGGCGCACCAGCAGTCCCTTGTCCACGAGGGACTGGATGGCCTGCCGGACGGTCGGCCGGGAGAGGCCGAGCCGTCCGGCGAGTTCGATCTCGTTGCCCAGGAGGCTGCCCGGGGCGAGCCTGCCGTGCTCGATGGCGCCCTCCAGCTGCTGGGCGAGCTGGTAGTACAGCGGCACCGGGCTGGAGCGGTCCACCTCGAACTCGAGCGGCGCGGACTCTGCTTTGGACACAGGGGGAGCGTATCCGCCGGTCTCGATCTCAGGAAACTCTGACATCACATTGTCCGAACATTTGGGTCCACCCCTTCTCGAAGGGCCCGCGGGCGGGCCGGTGCGGTCGGTGGCGCGGTCGGTGGTGCCGGGTTCCGGGAGCCGTCTCACAGGTGGCGGCGGCGGTCGCCCAGGTGCCGTTCGTAGGACTTGCGGGCCTCGACGGCCGCCTCCCGCGAGGCGGTCTCGGCGACCGGCACGTCCCACCAGGCCTGGGCGGCGGGGGCCGTCGGCGTGGGGTCGGTCTCGACGTACACGCAGGTCGGGCGGTCGGAGGCACGGGCGGCGGCCAGCGCCTCGCGCAGCTCGCGCACCGTCCGGGCGCGCAGCACGTCCATCCCGAGGCTGGCGGCGTTGGCGGCGAGGTCCACCGGGAGCGGGTCGCCGGTGAAGGAGCCGTCGGCGGCCCGGTAGCGGTAGGCGGTACCGAAGCGCTCGCCGCCGACCTCGGAGGACAGTCCGCCGATGGAGGCGTAGCCGTGGTTCTGGATGAGGAGGAGGTTGACGTTCACGCCCTCCTGGACCGCGGTCACGATCTCCGTCGGCATCATCAGGTAGGTGCCGTCCCCGACGAGCGCCCACACCGGCCGGTCGGGCGCCGCCATGCGCACGCCGATGGAGGCGGGGATCTCGTAGCCCATGCAGGAGTAGCCGTACTCCAGGTGGTACTGCCGCGGTGAGCGGACGCGCCACAGCTTGTGCAGGTCACCGGGGAGGGAGCCGGCGGCGTTGATGACCACGTCGTCGTCGCCGACCACCGAGTCGAGCGCGCCGAGCACCTGCGTCTGGGTGGGGCGGTCCGTGTCGTCCGCGGCGTACGCGGCGTCGACCACACGCTCCCAGCTCTCCTTGCCCGCGCGGTACTCGGCCTCGTACGCCGGGTCGACGCGGTGTCCCGCCACGGCCCCGGCGAGGGCTTCGAGGCTCGCGCGGGCGTCGCCGACCAGGGTGCGGGCACCGAGCTTGTGGGCGTCGAAGCCGGTGACGTTGAGGTTGAGGAAGCGCACCCCGGGGGCGGCGAAGAGCGTGGAGGAGGCGGTGGTGAAGTCGGTGTAGCGGGTGCCCACGCCGATGACCAGGTCGGCGGTGCGCGCGATGTCGTCGGCCACGGCGGTGCCGGTGTGCCCGACGCCGCCGAGGTCGGCCGGGTGGTCGTGGCGCAGCGAGCCCTTGCCGGCCTGGGTGGACGCCACCGGGATGCCGGTGGCCTCGGCCAGCGCCTGAAGGGCCGGCTCGGCCTCGCTGTGGTGGACGCCGCCGCCCGCGATGATCAGCGGGCGCCGCGCGGCGCGCACCGCCTCGGCGGCCGCCGCGAGTTCGGCGGCCTCGGGGGCCGGGCGGCGTACGTGCCAGACGCGCTCGGCGAAGAACTCCTCCGGCCAGTCGTACGCCTCGGCCTGGACATCCTGCGGGAGGGCGAGCGTGACGGCGCCGGTCTCGGCGGGGTCGGCGAGCACCCGCATCGCCTGGAGCGCGGACGGGATCAGGGCCTCGGGCCGGGTGACCCGGTCGAACCAGCGGGAGACCGGGCGCAGCGCGTCGTTGACGGAGACGTCGCCGTACTGGGTGTGCTCCAGCTGCTGCAGCACCGGGTCGGGGAGGCGGTTGGCGAAGGAGTCGCCGGGGAGCAGGAGCACCGGCAGCCGGTTGACGGTGGCGAGCGCGGCGCCGGTGACAAGGTTGGTGGCGCCGGGGCCGATGGAGGTGGTGACGGCCTGTGCGGACAGCCGGTTGAGCTGGCGGGCGTAGCCGACGGCGGCGTGCACCATGGCCTGCTCGTTGCGGCCCTGGTGGTAGGGCATCTCCTGGCGGTACTCCACCAGGGCCTGGCCGATGCCGGCGACGTTGCCGTGGCCGAAGATGCCCCACGTGCCGGCGACGAGCCGGCGGCGGACCCCGTCGCGCTCGGTGTACTGCGCGGACAGGAACCGCACCAGCGCCTGGGCGACCGTGAGGCGTCGTACGGACTGGCTGCTCATCAGGACCTCTCGGGGGCTTCGCCGGTGGCGGCGGGGGCGGTGTACAGGGGCAGGCGCGGGTCGACGGGCTGGTCCGGCCAGGTGGCGCGGACCCAGGCGTGGTCGGGGTGGTCGCAGATCAGCCAGGCGCGCTCCTCCCCCGGGCCCGCCATGACGTTGAGGTAGTACATGTCGTGGCCGGGGACGGCCATCGAGGGGCCGTGCCAGCCGTCGGGGATGAGGACGACGTCGCCGTGCCGGACCTCGGCGAGGACGTCGGTGTTGCGGCCGTTGCCGGAGGGTGACACCCGCTGGTAGCCGATGCCCTCCTTGCCGTGCGCCGGGGCGATCTCGAAGTAGTAGATCTCCTCCAGGCGCGATTCGCCCTCGCGGTCCTCGTCGTGCTTGTGCGGCGGGAAGGACGACCAGTTGCCCGCCGGGGTGAGCACCTCGACCGCGATCAGCCGGTCGCACTCGAAGACCCCGGCGGCGCCGAAGTTGTTGACCTGGCGGCTGCAGCTGCCGCTGCCCCGCAGCTCGACGGGGACGGCGGAGGCCGGTCCGTAGCGGGCGGGCAGCCGCCGGTCGCAGCGGGCACCGGTCAGGGCGAAGCGGCCGCCGGAGGCGGTGGTGACGATGACCGTCTCGTCGCGCGGCACGTACGCGAAGTCGCTGACGCCGGCGAAGACGCTCTCGCGCCCGGCGAGCCGGAACGTCCCTTCTGCGGTGGAGACCTCGCAGCCACCGGAGAGCGGCAGCACGATCCACTCGCTGTCACCCGTGGCGAACTCGTGCCGCCCGCCGGGCCCGAGTTCCAGGATCCGCAGCGAGGAGTGGTCCCAGCCGGCCCGTCCGGGGTCGACGTCGACGGCGTACGGGCCGGCGGCGGCCTTCCCTGCGGCCAGGTGGTTCTCGGTGCTGGTCATGGCGTGAGCCTCGCACTTCTCGCGGTTCGACCGGGACGTCACAGCAGGCCGACGGCGGTGTCGACGGCGGTCTCCACACCGCCCTCCGCCGGGTAGAGGAGGGTGCGGCCGACGACCAGGCCCTGGACGGTGGGCAGGCGCAGCGCCTTGCGCCACTTCTCGTAGACCGCGTCCTGTTCCCTGCCCACCTCCCCCCCGAGCAGGACGGCGGGGAGGGTGGAGGTCTCCATGACGGTGGCCATGTCGTCGACGTCATCGGTGACGGGCACCTTGAGCCAGGTGTAGGCGGAGGTCCCGGCGAGCCCGGAGGCGATGGCGATGGACTTGGTGACGGCCTCCGCGCTCAGGTCGTTGCGCACCCTGCCGTCGACGCGGCGGGATATGAAGGGCTCGACGAAGACCGGGAGCCGGTGCTCGGCCATGTCGTCGATGGCGCGGGCGGTGGCGACCATGGTGCTCAGCGAGCCGCTGTCCTCGTAGCTGATGCGCAGCAGCAGCTTGCCCGCGTCGAAGCCGAGCCGGGCTATGTCCTGGGCGCGGTGGCCGGTGAAGCGGTCGTCGAGCTCGAAGGATGCGCCGGCGAGGCCCCCGCGGTTCATCGACCCCATGACGACCTTGCCCTCGAGCGCGCCGAGCAGCAGCAGGTCCTCCAGGATGTCCGCGGTGCCGAGGACCCCGTCCACGCCGGGGCGGGAGAGCGCGGTGCACAGCCGCTCCAGCAGGTCGACGCGGTTGGCCATGGCGAACTCCCGGTCGCCCACGGCGAACGCGCCCCGCGCTGGGTGGTCCGCGGCCACGATCATCAGCCGGCCGCTGTCGCCGACGAGCGGGCGGCGGACGCGGCGGGCGGCGGCCTCGGCGATCGCCTCGGGGTGGTGGGTCCGCACCTTCACCAGGTCGGAGATGCTGATGCTCAAGAGGAGCTCACTTTCGGGCAGAGAACGGACCGTCAGCCGCGGTCGAGGAGGTCCTGGACCTCCGACGCGGTGGGCATCGCGGAGGAGCAGGCCAGGCGCGACGCCACGATCGCGCCGGCGGCGTTGGCGTGGCGCATGATCCGCTCCAGGTCCCAGCCGGCGAGCAGCCCGTGGCAGAGGGAGCCGCCGAAGGCGTCGCCCGCGCCGAGCCCGTTGACCACTTCGACGGGCACCGGCGGGACCTCTGCGGTACTGCCGTCGCGGTGGACGGCCAGGACGCCCTTGGGGCCCTGCTTGACGACGGCCAGTTCGACACCGGCGGCGAGCAGCGCCTCGGCCGCGGCGCGTGGTTCGCGCACCCCCGTGGCGATCTCGCACTCGTCGAGGTTGCCGACGGCGACGGTGGCCGAGGCCAGCGCCCGTGCGTAGTGGGGACGGGCCTCGTCCGGGTCCTTCCAGAACATGGGGCGCCAGTCGAGGTCGAAGACGGTGGTGCCGCGCCGCGCCCTGGCCTCGAGGGCGGCGAGGGTGGCGGTGCGGCTGGGCTCCGCGCACAGGCCGGTCCCGGTCATCCAGAAGATGCGGGCGGTCCGGACGGCGTCGAGGTCCAGTTCGGCGGCGTGGATCTCGAGGTCGGGGGCCTTGGGGAGCCGGTAGAAGTAGAGCGGGAAGTCGTCCGGCGGGAAGATCTCGCAGAAGGTGACCGGCGTCGGGTACGCGGCGACGGGGGTGACGTAGCGGTCGTCGACCCCGAACTCCTTGAGGGCCTGGTGGCAGTAGGCGCCGAAGGGGTCGTCGCCGGTGCGGGTGATGACGGCGGTGCTGCGGCCGAGGCGGGCCGCGGCGACCGCGACGTTGGTGGCGGAGCCGCCGAGGAACTTGCCGAACGTCTCGACCTGGGGCAGCGGCACACCGGTCTGCAGGGGGTAGAGGTCCACCCCGATCCGGCCCATCGTGATCAGGTCGTACGGCTCGGTCATGGGCGTGACTCCTCGTCGTGCGTCACCGGGGGGTCGCTCTGCGGCCCTGTCAGGTCTAGCCCGCCCGGTCGCGCGATGTCAACACTATGTCCTTACATACGAACGTACCGCCCGCCGGAAGTCCGGGTCGTTACCTTGTCGTTACGTCGAGATGAATTGATGTCTTGACAAAGTCTTGACAGGGGCCCCGGGGAGGGGTTTGCTCCCGTGCAGCACCCGGCCATGTGAACACGTCCGTCCCCTTCTCCCTCCCACCGCAGTGAGGTGCAGGAACATGGAACGCTCTCGCAGAAACCGTCGGATCTCCGCCGTCGCGGCCCTCTCCGCCGCGGCGGTCCTCCTCGCAGCGGGCTGTTCCAGCAGCTCGGGCGGGAAGAAGGCCGAGGAGTCGGCGGACGCCCCCGCCGCGGGCAAGGCCGGCACCCCGCGGATGAAGATCGCGATGGTCACCCACGCCGCCCCCGGTGACACCTTCTGGGACCTGATCCGCAAGGGCGCCCAGGCCGCCGCCGCCAAGGACAACGTGGAGCTCATCTACTCCAACGACCCCAACGCGGCGACCCAGGCCAACCTGATCCAGAACGCGATCGACCAGAAGGTCGACGGGATAGCCGTCACCCTGGCCAAGCCCGACGCGATGAAGGACGTCGTCGCCAAGGCCGAGGCCGCGGGCATCCCGGTGGTCGGCTTCAACGCGGGTCTGGACGACTGGAAGGACCAGGGACTGCTGGAGTACTTCGGGCAGGACGAGAGCGTCGCCGGCGAGGCGCTGGGCAACAAGCTCAACGACCTCGGCGCCCAGCACAACATCTGCGTGATCCACGAACAGGGCCACGTCGCCCTGGAGGCCCGCTGCGCCGGCGTGAAGAAGACCTTCAAGGGGAAGACCGAGAACCTCTACGTCAACGGCACGGACATGCCGTCGGTGAAGTCCACGATCACGGCGAAGCTCAAGCAGGACTCCGGCATCGACTACGTCGTCACCCTGGGCGCGCCCTTCGCCCTCACGGCCGTCCAGTCGGTCGCGGACGCCGGGAGCAAGGCCAAGGTCGGCACGTTCGACCTCAACAAGGACCTGGTCAAGGCCGTCCAGGACGGTGGTGTGCAGTTCGCCGTCGACCAGCAGCCCTACCTGCAGGGCTACCTCTCCGTCGACTCCCTGTGGCTGTACAAGACCAACGGCAACGTCAGCGGCGGAGGCGTCGCCCCGGTGCTGACCGGCCCGGCCTTCGTCGACAAGGACAACGTCGAGTCCGTGGCCTCGTTCGCCGCGAAGGGCACCCGGTGATCCCTGTGTCCCAGGCAGCCGCCCCAGCGGCGTCCCCCTCACCACCCGCGGCGCCCGCCTCCAAGACGGACGGCCGCACCTCCGAACGCTCGCTGCTGCGCAGGACGCTGGCCCGCCCGGAGATCGGCGCGCTGATCGCCGCCGTCGCGGTCTACCTCTTCTTCTTCGCGGTGGCGCCGTCCTTCCGCGAGGCGGGCTCGCTGGCGACCGTGCTCTACCAGGCGTCGGTGATGGGCATCATGGCGCTGCCCGTGGCCCTGCTGATGATCGGCGGCGAGTTCGACCTCTCGGCCGGCGTCGCGGTCACCGCGTCGGCGCTGACCGCGAGCATGTTCAGCTTCCAGTTGAGCATGAACGTGTGGACCGGGGTGGCCGTCGCCCTGGTGGTGTCCCTGGGCATCGGGGCGCTCAACGGCTACATGCTGGTGAAGACCGGGCTGCCCAGCTTCCTCATCACCCTGGCCACCTTCCTGATGCTGCAGGGCCTCAACCTTGCGGTCACCAAGATCTTCACCGGCAACGTCGCCACCGACTCCATCAGCGACATGGACGGCTTCGACCAGGCGCGCGCACTGTTCGCCTCGGAGATCGGCATCGGCGGGGTCCAGCTCAAGGTGACGGTGCTGTGGTGGCTCGGCTTCGCGGCGCTGGCCACCTGGGTGCTGCTGCGCACCAGGTTCGGCAACTGGACCTTCGCGGTCGGCGGCAACAAGGACAGCGCGCGGGCGGTCGGCGTACCGGTGGCCTTCACCAAGATCGCGCTGTTCATGGCCGTGGGCTTCGGGGCCTGGTTCACCGGCATGCACCTGCTGTTCTCGTTCAACGCGGTGCAGTCGGGCGAAGGCGTCGGCAACGAGTTCCTGTACATCATCGCGGCGGTCATCGGCGGCTGCCTGCTCACCGGCGGCTACGGTTCGGCGATCGGCTCGGTGATCGGCGCCTTCATCTTCGGGATGGTCTCCCAGGGCATCGTGTACGCCAACTGGAACCCCGACTGGTTCAAGTTCTTCCTCGGCGTGATGCTCCTGATCGCGACCCTCGTCAATCTGTGGGTCCGCCGCACGGCGACCCGGAGGTGAGCCCGATGACCACCGCCACCACCACCGACCCCGACGGCACCGCCGCCGTCCCCGGGCCCGTCGTCGAACTGGACCGGGTGGGCAAGAGCTACGGCAACGTCCGCGCCCTGCACGGGGTCGACCTGGCCGTCCGGCCGGGACAGGTCACCTGCGTCCTCGGCGACAACGGCGCGGGCAAGTCCACCCTGATCAAGATCGTCTCCGGGCTGCACCAGCACACCGAGGGCGAGTTCCGCATCGACGGCGCACCCGTACGGCTGAACACCCCGCGCGAGGCCCTGGACCGCGGCATCGCCGCCGTCTACCAGGACCTGGCGACCGTCCCGCTGATGCCGGTCTGGCGGAACTTCTTCCTCGGCTCCGAACTGACCCGCGGCCCCCGGCCCGTACGGCGCCTGGACATCGCCCGGATGAAACGGACCGCGGACGAGGAACTGCGGGCGATGGGCATCGTCCTGGACGACCTGGAACAGCCCATCGGCACCCTCTCCGGCGGCCAGCGGCAGTCCGTGGCCATCGCCCGCGCGGTCCACTTCGGCGCGCGGGTGCTGATCCTGGACGAGCCGACCGCGGCGCTGGGCGTCAAGCAGTCGGGTGTCGTCCTGAAGTACATCGCGGCCGCACGCGACCGGGGTCTGGGCGTCATCTTCATCACCCACAATCCGCACCACGCCTTCATGGTGGGCGACCACTTCTCGGTGCTGCGGCTGGGCACCCTGGAGCTGAGCGCGGACCGCGACGAGGTCTCCCTGGAGGAGCTGACCCACCACATGGCCGGCGGCGCCGAGCTGGCCGCGCTCAAGCACGAACTCGCCCAGGTCCGCGGCGTCGACGTGGAGGAACTGCCCGGACCGGAGGACCTGGGCGAGGGCCGCCCCTCCCCGTGAGGGGCCGCCCAGCCCCCGTTCCACTCTGACATGACGTCCGTATGTCAGGACTAACTCTTGACGGCTGCCCGGCCGGACGGCGAAGCTTCCAGCGGGACCACGGAGCTTCGCGGGCATCCGTACCACCGCCCTGACGGGCCGCCCTACCGAACCACGACCGGTCCGCGGCGACCGGTGAGAGGAGCCCTCCTCATGACTGCCCCCTCCCCCGTTCTGGACCGGATCCGGATCGGCTCCGCGCCCGACTCGTGGGGCGTCTGGTTCCCCGACGACCCGCAGCAGGTGCCCTGGCGGCGCTTCCTGGACGAGGTCTCCGAGTCGGGCTACGAGTGGATCGAGCTCGGCCCGTACGGCTACCTGCCGACCGACCCCGCCCGGCTCACCGAGGAGACCGCGCGCCGCGGCCTGAAGGTCTCCGCGGGCACCGTCTTCACCTCCCTGCACCGCGGGCCCTCGGTGTGGGACGCCACGTGGGAGCACGTCGGCCAGGTCGCCGCCCTCGCCCAGGCCATGGACGCCGGTCACCTGGTGGTCATCCCGTCCTTCTGGCGCGACGACAAGACCGCCGAGGTCATCGAGCCGCGCGAGCTCACCGCCGAGCAGTGGGGACACCTCGCGACCGGCATGGAGCGCCTGGGCCGCCAGGTCCGCGACACGTACGGCCTGGACATCGTGGTCCACCCGCACGCCGACACGCACATCGACACCGAGGAGCACGTCGAGCGCTTCCTCGACGCCACCGACCCCGGTCTGGTCAGCCTCTGCCTGGACACCGGCCACTACGCCTACTGCGGCGGCGACAGCGTCAAGCTCATCGAGACCTACGGGGAGCGGATCGGCTACCTGCACCTGAAGCAGGTCGACCCGGAGATCCTCGCCGACGTCGTCAAGAACGGGATCCCCTTCGGCCCGGCCGTGCAGCGCGGGGTCATGTGCGAGCCGCCGGCCGGGGTGCCCGCCCTGGAGCCCGTGCTGGCCGCCGCGCAGGGCCTGGGCGTGGACCTCTTCGCCATCGTCGAGCAGGACATGTACCCCTGCGAGCCGGAGCGGCCGCTGCCCATCGCGCAGCGCACCCGGAAGTTCCTGCGCTCCTGCGGTGCCTGACGCACCGCCCACGAAAGGGAAGACACGGATCATGACGCAGCACGGACCGCTCGGGGTCGCCGTCATCGGCACCGGCAAGATGGGTGCCGACCACGTACGCCGCATCAACGACGTCGTGAGCGGCGCCCGGGTGACCGCCGTCGTCGACGTCGACGCCGAGCGGGTGAAGGCGGTCGCCGACGGCATCGAGGGCTGCACGGCCTACACCGACCCCGCCGCGGCGATGGCCGCGCCCGACGTGGACGCCGTCCTCATCGCCTCCCCCGGCCCCGCCCACGAGGCGGCGCTGCTCGCCACCTTCGAGCACGACCTGCCCGTGCTGTGCGAGAAGCCGCTCACGCCGGACGCCGCCTCGGCGCTGCGCGTGATGGAGGCCGAGCAGAGGCTGGGACACCGGCGGGTGCAGGTCGGCTTCATGCGGCGCTACGACGCGGAGTACACGAAGCTCAAGGCCCTGCTGGACAGCGGTGAGCTGGGCCGGACACTGATGCTGCACAACCGGCACCGCAACGCGAGCATCCCTGCCGGCTTCACCAACGCCAACCTCGTCAACGACTCGCTCGTGCACGAGATGGACGTGACCCGCTGGTTGCTCGGCCAGGAGATCACCGCCGTGACGGTGCTGCGCCCGCGCCCGTCCTCGAACGCGCCCGAGGGCCTGGACGACCCCCAGTTCGTGGTCTTCGAGACCGACGGCGGGGCCGTCGTCGACGTCGAGGTCTTCCTCAACTGCGGTTTCGGCTACCAGGTGCAGGCCGAGGCGGTCTGCGAGTGCGGCAGCGCCCGCATCGGCGACGCGCACGACCTGCTCGTCAACACCGCGGGCCGCTGGGGCGGCACGATCGCCCAGGACTTCGTGGAGCGCTTCGCCGACGCCTACGACCGCGAGGTCCAGGCGTGGGTCGACGCCACCCGGCGCGGTGAGGTCACCGGCCCGAGCGCGTGGGACGGCTACGCCGCGGCGGCGATCTGCGAGGCCGGTGTCCGCTCGCAGAGCACCGGCGGACGCGTCGAGGTCGAGCTGGTCGACCGGCCGGCGTTCTACCACTGAGGGACGCACGTCCCCGGTCACCCCGGATCCGGCGCGGGTGGGGCGGTTACTCCCTGGCCGCCCTGCCCGCGCCTCCACCGCACCCGTGAGAAAGGCACCCCGTACATGCGCGTCGTCCTCTTCGGTGTCGGGCGCCTCGGTTCCTTCCACGCGGCCACCCTCCACGCACACCCCGAGGTCTCCGAGCTGGTCCTCGCGGACGCCGACGCCGCGCGGGCCGCCGAGGCCGCCGCACGGCTCGGTACCGGTGCGCGGGCGGCGAGTTCGGTCGACGCGGCGTTCGCGGGCGGCGCGGACGCGGTCGTCATCGCCTCGGCGACCTCCGCCCACGCCGGGCTGATCTCCCGCGCCGTGCGGGCCGGGCTCCCGGCGTACTGCGAGAAGCCGGTCGCCCTCGACCTGGAGTCCACGGTCACCGCCCTGCGTGAGGTCGAGGAGGCCGGCTCCGTCCTCCAGATGGGATTCCAGCGCCGCTTCGACCCCGGCTACCGCGCCGCCCGCGAGGCGGTCCGGGCCGGCCGCCTCGGACGGCTGCACACCGTACGGGCCCTGACCTCCGACATGGCGCCCCCGCCGCCGGAGTTCGTGCCGCTGTCCGGCGGGCTCTACCGGGACTGCCTGATCCACGACTTCGACGCGGTGCGGTGGGTGACCGGCCGTGAGGTCGTCGAGGTGTACGCCATGGGCGCCAACGGCGGGGCCGACTTCTTCCGTGAGGCGGGCGACGTGGACACCGCGGCGGCGCTCCTCACCCTCGACGACGGCACCCTCGCGACCGCCACCTCCACCCGCTACAACGGCGCCGGCTACGACATCCGCATGGAACTCGCCGGTTCACTGGACCAGATCGCGGTCGGCGTAGGCCCCCGTACACCGGTCACGTCGGTGGAACCTGGCGCGGCGCCGGGCGTGCCGGATCCGTGGACGGGGTTCGTGGACCGCTTCGGGGACGCGTACCGGGCGGAGATCGACGCCTTCGTGCAGGTGGTGGCGGGCCGGTCGGAGAACCCCTACGAGGGGCGCGAGGCGCTCGACGCGCTGCTTGTGGCCGAGGCGTGCGAGGTCTCGCGCAAGGAGCGGCGGCCGGTCACGATCGCCGAGATGACCGAGGTCGCGGAGCGCGCCCGCAAGCGCGCGGGGTGACCGCACGGGGCGCCGTGGGCACGTCACCCCCGCGGTCCGCCCCGGGTGGCGTGATCACGTACGCCGGTGCTTCCTGGGATGAGTCGGTCCCGGCTGTCCACGAGGGAAGAACCTTTCATGGCGATGAAGGTCCAGGCGCTGCGCACGCCTCGAGCGGCGGGGCTGGTGGGGATCGCTTTCGCGGTGCTGATCGGCGCCGCCATCGTCCTGGTCCGGGCCTCCATCCCCAGCGGTGAGGGCGTGCTGACCAGCTCGCCCCTCACCCTCTCCTCGCGCAGCGGGGTCCAGACGGCGCTGGCCCTCATACCCTTCGCCGGCATCTTCTTCCTCTGGTTCATGGGCGCGGTGCGCGCGCACGTCGGCCCGGGCGAGGACAAGTTCCTCTCGACGGTGTTCCTCGGCAGCGGCCTGGTGTTCGTCGCGACGCTCTTCGGCGCCGCCGCGGCGGCCGGCAGCCTGCTGGCCACCACGGAGGTCGCCTCGCCCGGCCCCCCGCGGGCCGAGTTGTCGTACTTCGGGCAGCACCTCACCTACAGCCTGCTGACGACGTACTCCATGCGGATGGCCGCGGTGTTCGTGCTGTCGGCCTCCACCGTCGCGCTGCGGCTGGGGACGTTCCCGCGCTGGCTGGTGCTGCTGGGGTACCTCGTCGGCGTCACCCTGCTGTTCGTGGTGCCGAACGTGCCGTTGGCCGAACTGGTCTTCCCCCTGTGGGCGCTGGTCGTCAGCCTCCACATCGTGGTGGCGAGCTTCCGTTCCCGGCCGGCGGAAGCGCAGGCCTTCTGAGCGGTGACGCTCAGGAGGTCGTGCGGCGCAGCAGCAGCGTGACGAAGCCGAGCGTGCCCCGGTAGCCGTGCAGCCACTCGGCGCGGTGGACGGCGGCGGCTTCGAGGGCGGCGCCGCTGTCGGGATCGGCAGGGTGGTCCAGGGCCCACTCGGCGAGGGAGCCGGTCCAGGACCACTCGTAGTCGTCCCACTCGCGGACGGTGCTGACGTGGGCGAGGACCGGGGTCCAGCCGTCCGCGACGATCCGGTCCACGGTGCTCGCCAGGTCCTCGTACTCCCCCAGCATCTCGACGAGTTCCGGGGTGGGTTCGCGCTCCCAGAAGGCGTCGCCGACGATCACGGTGCCCCCGGGGGCGAGCTGGGCGCGGGCCGCGTCGAGGGTCGGCAGGAGGCCGCCGAAGGCGTGTGCGGCGCCGACGCTGAGCACGACGTCGAAGGGGTGCGGCGAGGTGAAGTCGCCCGCGTCCTGTTCTTGGAGGGTCAGCCGGTCGCCGACGTCGAGCGCGGCAGCCTCGCGGACCGCCTTCCGCAGTGCCCCGGTGTCCAGGTCGACGCCCTCCGCGGTGACGCCCGGGCGGCCGTCGAGGGCCCGCAGCAGCCAGGCGCCCTCCCCGCAGCCGAGGTCGAGGACGCGCTCGTCGCCGCGGCGCAGCGCCCTGCCGAGCAGACGGCGCACGGTCGCGTCGTCCAACGGTGCGGCGATGGGGTGGTGGGTGTGCGCGATGCGCGAGATGCGGCGTCGGTCCATCGGCGCAGCTTCGCAGGGCATGCCATTCACCGCATCCGGTTAATTCCGCGTGGCCGTGCAACGCGATCCGCGGCGGCGGCGGTTTCCCGGTTCGAAGGGCCGTCACGGGAGCACGGCCATCGCGGCCGTCAGGGCCGTCACGGGGAGAGGACGACCGAGATGGACAGGAAGACGGACACGAAGACGGACGGGAAGATCCTCACGGCGGCGGGCCGGTGCGGCCCACGGCTACAGGCCCCACTCCTCGCGCAGCGCGCCGAACACCTCGTGGAACTCGGGGAAGGTCTTCTTCACGCAGCCGGGCTCGTCGAAGGTCACCCCCTCCGTGCGGAGCGCGGCGACGGCGAAGCTCATCGCGATGCGGTGGTCGCCGTGGCAGGCGATCTCGACCGGGGCGGGGGTGCCGGGGTGGATCTCGATCCAGTCGCGGCCGGTCTCCACCCGGACGCCCTGACGGCGCAGGTTGGCCGCGCAGACCTCCAGGCGGTCGCACTCCTTCACCCGGGTGTTGTAGACGTCCTCGATGCGGACCGGGCCGTCGGCGAACGGCGCGATCGCGGCGAGCGTCGGCATCGTGTCGGAGATGTCCCGCATGGTCGTGGTGATCCCGCGCAGGGTGCCGGTGCCGGAGACGGTGGTGGCGTCGGCACCGGTCTCGACGCGGGCCCCCATGCGGCGCAGGACGTCGACGAAGCCCAGGTCGCCCTGGAGCGCTCCGGTGCCCAGGCCGGGAACGGTGACCTCACGGCCGGTCAGGGCGGCCGCGGCGAAGAAGTAGCTCGAGGTGGAGGCGTCGGGCTCGACGGCGTAGTCCGCGGCACGGTAGCCGCCGGGCGGGACGACGAGCACGCTGCCCTCGCGGCCGACCTCGACGCCGAAGGATCGCATCATGGCGATGGTGATCTCGACGTAGGGGACGGAGACCAGCCCGGTGACGTTGACGCGCAGCCCCTTGCGCATGAGCGGGCCGGCGAGGAGCAGTGCGGTGAGGAACTGCGAGGACAGGCTCGCGTCGAGGTCGAGCGCGCCGCCCTCGATGCCGTCGGCGGCGACGGTCAGCGGCAGGTGGCCCTCCGCCTCCTCGTGGCGCAGGTCGACACCGAGCGTCCGCAGGGCGGTGGTGAGCGGGGCGACGGGACGGCGGCGCATCTGGGCGGAGGCGTCGAAGCGGTAGGTGCCGTGCCCGGCCGCGGCGAGCGCCGGCAGGAACCGGGCCGCGGTGGCGGCGTCGCGGCAGTAGACGTCCGCCTCGGGGACCGCGGGTCCGGCGGGGCGTCCTTCGACGCGCCATACGTCCGGGCCGCGGTCCACGCGGTAGCCGAGCCGGAACAACCCCTCCGCGAAGCCGTCGGTGTCGTCGGAGAGCAGCGGCCGCCGCAGTGTGGTCGTCCCCTCGGCCGCCGCCGCCAGGAACAACGCCCGGGCGGTGACGGACTTCGAACCGGGGACGGCGACGACGGTCACGGTGTTCTCCTGTGCTGCCTGACGTGCGGGGACGCCCTGGTGAGGGGCACCGACATTCTAGGCGCCGGGCGAGCCGGGGACCGTGGGCGTGAAGCGCACGGGGAGCCGGCGCACACCGCGCATGAGCATGCCGGGCAGCCAGTCCAGCTTCTCCGGATCGGCGTCGAGCGCGAGGTCGGGGCAGCGTTCCAGGAGGGCACGGACGGCGATGCGTCCTTCGAGGCGGGCGAGCGGGGCGCCGAGGCAGTAGTGCAGGCCGTGCCCGAAGGCGACGTGGCCCCGGGTGTCCCGGCGGATGTCGAAGCGGTCGGCCTCGGTGAAGCGGTCCGGATCGCGGTCGGCGGAGGCCAGGGCGACGAGGACGGGTTCGCGGGCCGGGATGACGGTGCCGGCGACGTCGACCGGTTCGGTCGTGAAGCGGAAGGTGGCGGTCTCGACCGGGCCGTCGTAGCGGAGCATCTCCTCCACCGCGCCGTCGATCAGGCTCATGTCGGCCCGCAGGAGGGCCAGTTGGTCCGGATGGGTGAGCAGCGCGCGGACGCCGTTGGAGACCAGGTTGACCGTCGTCTCGTGACCGGCGATCAGCAGCAGGAAGGCCATGCCGCCGAGTTCGGAGCGCGAGAGCCGGTCGCCGTCCTCGGAGGTGGTGCGGATGAGCGCGCTCATCAGGTCGTCGCCGGGCGCGCAGCGCTTGTCCTCGATCAGCTCGTGGAGGTAGGCCGCGAGTTCCTCGAAGGCCCTGCGCTCGGCCTCCGGCCCGGTCGGTGCGACGACCTCGTTCGACCAGGCGCGGAAGGCCGCCCGGTCCAGGTCGGGCACCCCGAGCAGCTCGCAGATGACCGTGATGGGCAGCGGGTACGCGAGCGCCTCGACGAGGTCGGCGGTGCCGTCCGGACGGGCCAGCATCGCGTCCAGCAGCGCGGCCGTGATCTCCTCCACGCGCGGCGCCAGCTCCTCGACCCGGCGCCCGGTGAACTCCCGGGCCACCAGCTTGCGCAGCCGGGTGTGCTCCGGCGGGTCGGAGACGAGCATGTGGCGGCCGAGGAGTTCCTCGTCGTAGGAGGTCCACCCGAGTGCGCGGGAGTCCTTGGCGAACCGGGTGTCGGCGAGCGCGGCCCGGGCCTGGTCGTGGCCGACGATCAGCCACAGCTCCCCGACGTCGGCGGTGCGCACGCGGTGCACCGGCCCCTTCTCGCGGAGCCTGGCGTAGACGGGATAGGGATCGGCGGTGAACTCCTCGCCGTAGACCGTGAGATCGACCGTGTCCATGTGCCGCACGGTAACCCGGGGGCCCGCCGCGACACGTCACCCTGCGGGACGAGACACCCCGGACGGTCTCATCCGAAGGGTTCAGCCGATCGTGGCGGTGCGCCAGGTCTCCTCGTCCGCCTCCAGCAGCGCGGCCAGGACGGCGGGGTCCGGCAGCGGCCCGTGGTCGGCCGGGACACGCAGGGCCGAGGCCGCGGTCAGATGGCCGAGCCGCAGGGCCCGCTCCACGGACAGGTCCCGCAGCAGACCGCTGAGGAAGCCCGCGGCGAAGGCGTCCCCGGCGCCGACCGGCTCGGCCACCCGGACGGTGAGGGCGGGCACGCTGTGCGCGTCGGTCCCGGTGAAGGCCGTGGCGGCGCGGGACCCGTCCTTGACGACGAGGACACCGGGCCCGGGCAGCAGCTCGCGGACCGAGCGCGCGTCGGTGATCCCCCCGCCCCACAGGGCCTGGGCCTCGTCGAGACCCACGAGGACGATGTCGGCCCGGTCGGCGAGCGGCCGCAGGACGTCCGCGGCGGAGCGGCCGGTCCACAGCGCGGGGCGGTGGTTGACGTCGAAGCTGACGGGCCACGGGCGGTCGGGGCGCAGCGCCCGTTCGACGAGGGCGTGGCAGCCGGGCGAGAGGGCGGGCGTGATGCCGCTGAGGTGGACGAGCGCGGCTCCGTCCAGGGCCGGGTCGTCGAGCACGTCGGGGGTGAGCGCCGAGGCGGCGGACCCCGCGCGGTGGTAGTGGACGCGGGTGCCGTGCGCTCCCGGGTCCTTGAGCAGGAGCCCGGTGGGCCGTGCGGGGTCGGTGCGCACCCCGGTGACGTCGACGCCGCCCGCGGCGATCCGCGCGCGGACCCGCCGGCCGAAGGGGTCGTCGCCGACCGCGGAGACCCATCGGGCGGGGATGCCGTGGTCGGCGAGGTACAGCGCGACGTTGGACTCGGCGCCCGCGATGTCGACGCGCAGCAGGTCCGCGTCGTCGAGCGGCCCGAGGGGGTCTGGGGCGAGGGCGGCCATGGTCTCGCCGACGCAGACCACGGGTCCGGGTCGCAGCGGCCGGGGGGTGCTCATGGGGGCTCCCTAGGGGGTGTCGGCGCGGTCCGCCGGGCGGTACGGGGCGGCCGGTGCGCCGGGGACGTCCACCCGGACGGCGAACACGGCGCCGTCGAGCGGTCCCGGGGCGGCCAGGCCGATGTGCGCGCTGGTGACGAGGAGGGTCCGGCCGTCGGGGCCGCCGAGGCAGAGTCCGGCGGGCTGTCCGGCGGGCAGGTCGACGATCCGGTCGAGGCTGCCGTCCGGGAGGTAGCGGTGGACCTGTCCGGTGCCCCAGACGGCGGTCCACAGCCCGCCCTCGCTGTCGGTCGTCATGCCGTCGGGGCTGCCGTCGGCGAGGGTGACGAAGGTGTCCGGCGTGCCGGGGTCGCCACTGGCGGGGTCGACCGGATAGCGACGGATGACGCCCCGGGCGCTGTCGGCGAGGTACATGACGGTGCCGTCGGCGGTGAAGGCCGGCCCGTTGGGGATCGTGATGTCCCGCAGCACACGCGTGACACGGCCGTCGTGGTCCAGGCGGTAGAGCGAGCCGGCATCCTCGGTGGTGTCGTAGGCCATGCTGCCCGCCCAGAAGCGGCCGTGCGGGTCGGCGACGCCGTCGTTCATCCGCATCGGCACCGGGGCGTCGTCCTCGGGGCGGGCGATCCACTCGGCCCGGCCCGCGGGGTCGATGCGGCAGATGCCGGTGCCCGCGGCCGCGACCCAGTGGCCGGGGCGGCCCTGGACCGGCGCCACCGCGCCCAGCGGGCACGGCAGTCGGGCGATCAACGTGTGCGGAGCGGCGGGGCCGTCGGAAGCGGCCAGCAGCCGGCCGCTGAGGATGTCGGTGAGCACGGCGCGGCCGTCCGTCCAGCGGATGCCCTCGCCGAGTTCGAGGCGGTCGGTCCCGAGGACGGCCGGGGACGCGGTGGCGGTCACAGGCGGTCCTCCGCGCGGACGACGTCCAGGAAGGTGCGGGCCCGTTCGCGCAGCACCGTGACGCTGCCGCCCTCGGCGGCGTCACCGATCAGGGGCGATCCGACGCCGACGGCGACGGCGCCGCCCCGCAGGTACACCGCGGCGGCCTGCGCGTCCACTCCCCCGACGGGCACGAAGGGCAGGTCGGGGAAGGGGCCGCGCAGGTCCTTCAGGTACCCGGGGCCGCCGGCGCTGCCGGCCGGGAAGAGCTTGAGGGCGTCGGCGCCGAGCCGCAGTGCCTGGAGGATGTCGGTGGGGGTCATCACCCCGGCGAGGACCGGGAGTCCGAGCTCCCGGCCGGTGGCGATGCCCTCGCTGACCGCGGGGGTGACGAGGAAGGCGGCGCCGGCCTTGTGGGCGTCCCGTGCGTCGTCGGCGCTGAGCACGGTTCCGGCCCCGAGGGTCGCCTCCGGGCCGAGCGCGGCGCGTGCCCGGGCGATGACGTCGAGCGCGTCACGTCCGCTGAGGGACACCTCGATGAGGGTGATCCCCTCCTCGGCGAGGGTGAGCACGGTGGTCAGCGCGGCGTCCGGGTCGCTGCCGCGGACGATGGCGAGCAGCCGGTGGGCACGCAGCGCGGCGAGCAGTTCCATCCGACATCCCTTCTGGTGATGGGTGTTCAGGGGCGGCGGGCCGCGGTGACGGTGAGCCGCCAGGCGACCTCGCCGGAGGGCGGGACGACGACCGTGTCGCCGTCGTCCGCCCCGGTGCGGTCGAAGACGCGGCCGAGCATCGGCTCGACGCCGATCGAGCGGTACGGCGCGTCCTGCGGGAAGCCGCCGAGGTTGCGCCACAGCGCGACCGCGACGGGCCGGCCGCCGGCCTCGACCGCCAGGTGCAGTGCGTCGGGGCCGTCGTGCACGGTGACCCGCGGGGTGAGGACGACGGCCCCGACGGCGGTCCCGTCGTCCGGGCCGAGCCGGTCGAGGGGGATGCCCTCGACGTGCGGCCACCGGCCGGTGATCCACCCCGCGCCCTCGTCCGGGTAGAGCCGGGTCTCCGCTGCCGCGTCGATGCCGATCCACGCGTCCGGGGAGAGTTCCAGCAGGGCGTGGGCGGCCCACACGAAGCGGTAGCCGGGCTCGGCGGTGAGCGTGTAGTCGACGACGGCGGCTCCCGCCTCCGTGCTCAGGCGCCGGGTCAGCCGGAAGTCGGGGCAGTCCACGACCTCCGCCTCCGCCTCCCGGCGCCAGGGCCGTGACCAGGCGTCCCCGTGGTCGGGCAGCCCGCGCACGGTGGGTACGCACTCCTCCAGGCCGCCGGCGTCGGCGAAGGGGTCTCCGGGCCGGACCCCGGGGCGGCGTGGCTCGTCGCGGTGCCAGAGCCATTCACGGCCGCCCGCGGTCAGCGAGGTCCAGCGCCCGCCGTGGTCCGGGTCGGTGACCACGGAGACCGGGACCCGGTTCCCGGTCACCATTCGGCGAAGGAGCCGTCGGCGTGCCGCCAGACCGGGTTGCGCCAGGCGTGGCCGGAACGGTCCGCGGCGCGGACCGCGTCCTCGTCCACGGCGACGCCGAGTCCCGGCAGTTCGGTGCGGCGCGCCTGGCCGTCGACGAACCGGAAGGGCTCGGTGTCGACCAGGTAGGACAGCAGGTCGGCGTCCTTGTTGTAGTGGATGCCCCGGCTCTGCTCCTGGATCAGGAAGTTCGGGGTGGCGAAGGCGACCTGCAGGCTGGCGGCCAGGGCGATCGGTCCGAGCGGGCAGTGCGGTGCCAGGTGCGCGCCGAACGTCTCGGCGAGCGAGGCGATCCGGGTGACCTCCGATATCCCGCCGGCGTGCGACAGGTCCGGCTGGGCCACGGCGATGCCGGCCGTCAGCGCCGGGAGGAAGTCGGCCCGCCCGTAGAGCCGTTCACCGGTGGCGAGCGGCACGGACGAGGCCGCGACCAGGCCCGGGAGCAGGTGCGCCTGCTCGGGCAGGACCGGCTCCTCGACGAACAGCGGGTGCAGCGGGGCTATCTCGTGCAGCACGCGCCGCGCGTTGGCGGCGGTGAAACGGCCGTGGAAGTCGACCGCGACGTCCCGGTGCGGGCCGAGGGCCTCCCGGGCGGCGGCGACGCGCTCCACGACGGCGGCGGTCTCGGCGGGGCTGCCGAGCGGCGGGGTGCGCCCGGCGGCGTTCATCTTGACGGCCGTGAAGCCCGCCTCCACCTGGGCGGTGACCTCCTCCTTGAGCCGGTCCGGCTCGTCGCCGCCGACCCAGGCGTACACCCGGACCGAGTCGCGGACGGGGCCGCCGAGCAGGGTGTGCACCGGCACCCCGAGGGCCTTGCCCGCGATGTCCCACAGGGCCTGGTCGATGCCGGCCACGGCACTGGAGAGCACAGGCCCGCCCCGGTAGAAGCCGCCCTTGGTGAGCACCTGCCAGTGGTCCTGGATCCGCAGGGGGTCCTGGCCCACGAGGTGTTCGGCGAGCACCTCCACGGCGGTCCGCACCACCTCGGCCCGGCCCTCCACCACCGGCTCGCCCCAGCCGACGACGCCGTCGTCGGTCTCGATGCGGCAGAACAGCCAGCGGGGCGGGACGAGGAAGGTCTCGACGCGCGCGATCTTCACTGTGCCTGGCCGTCCTTCTGTTCGTTGGAGCCGTCCGCGCCCTCGGGCGCCTGCGGGCCGCTGACCTTGTCGAGGTCGCGCGTCGCCTGGTCGAGCAGGGCGCGCATGGCGTGTTCCGCGGCGTCCGGGTCCCGGTCGCGCACGGCGTCGAGGACGGCACGGTGACTGGGCACCGGGTCCTCGCTGTGCGGGGCGCTGTGCACGAGCTGGTCGCGCTGGGCCAGGCCCGACTCGATGACCATCTCCATGCGTTCCAGCAGTTCGTTGTGGGTGGCCGCGAGCAGCGCCCGGTGGAAGGCGAGGTCGGCCTCGACGGCGTGCGTCGCGCCGCCCTCCTCGCCCATGGCCGTCAGCGCAGCCTCCAGCAGCTCCAGATCCGCGTCGGTGCGGCGGGCCGCGGCCAGCCGTACGGCGGCGGGTTCGATGATGCCGCGGACCTCGCCGAGGTTGCGCAGCAGCGCCAGGTCGGCGCCGGTGTCGCTGCCCTCGGAGAACTGCCAGCGCAGCACGTCGGCGTCGAGGAGGTTCCAGTCCGAGCGGGGCCGCACGAAGGTGCCGCGCTTCTGCCGGGCATCGACCATGCCCTTGGCCGCGAGGACCTTCAGCGATTCGCGCAGGGCCGTCAGACTGACGTCCAACTCGCTCTGCAGGGCCGCCATGTCGAGCGTCGCTCCCTCGGGGATCTCGCCGCTGAGCACTCGGCGGGCGAGGGTCTCCACGGTCTGGCCGTGCACTCCGCGGCGCGCGTATGGCGTCATGTGTATGCCTTTCTTGCTGGTCGGTGGGGCTGGACCGTCGTCTCGGCCGTCTCCGTCAGGGCGTACCCGTCAGGCGGAGGCTTTGACGACGCTCCAGCCACCGTCGACGAGCAGGCTCGATCCGGTGATGTACGAGGCTTCTTCGGCGGTGAGGAAGGCGACGGCGGCGGCGACCTCCTCGGGGGTGCCGAAGCGGCCGGCCGCGGTCTCCGCGACGCTCTGCTCGCGTTCGGCCTGCGGCACCCGGTCCCAGGCTGCGGTCAGGATCGGCCCGGGGATCACCGCGTTGACGCGGACCTCCGGTCCGTACTCGACGGCGAGCTGGCCGCACAGCGACAGCAGCGCGCCCTTGCTGGCCGCGTAGGCCGGGTGGCCGGGGATGCCCCGGTGGGCGTGGACGGAGGAGGTCAGCACCACGGCGCCGCGCTGCTCGCGCAGGTCGGGCAGCAGCGCCTTGAAGCCCAGGAAGGCGCCGGTGAGGTTGACCGACAACTGCCGTTCCCAGGAGGCGAGGCTCGTCTCGTGCGCGGGGGCCACCTGCACCGTGTACGCGTTGCTGACCAGCACACCCACGGGCCCGAAGGCGTGCGCGGCGTCGCTGACCCGCTGCCAGTCGTCCTCGCTCGCGACGTCGGCGGCGACGAAGACGGCGCGCGCGCCGTCCTTGCGCAGCCGCGCGGCGGTCTCCTCGCCGCGCTCGGCGGCGATGTCGACGAGCACGACGGCCGCGCCCTCGGCGGCCAGGCGCGCCGCGGTGGCGGCGCCGATGCCCGAGGCGGCGCCGGTGACGACGGCGACGCGGTTGGTGAAGCGGGCCGCTGGGTTCATGGTGCTGGTCGTCTCCTGTTTCATCGCTGGTGTGCTGATTCTCGCCGTGTCGTCACTGCCGGGCCAGGACGACGAGTTCCGCGTCGTACTCCGCCGTCCACGCGAACGGCAGCCCGGAGTGGGTCAGATGGGCGCCGCTGTAGCGGGTACCGGTGGCGGTGTCGGTGTAGACGGCGTCCCCTCGCAGACCGCGCAGGCGGAGCCGGGCCGCTCGGCCGGGCACCAGGGGCGCCCCGTCGAGGAGGCCGGTGTTCCAGGCCGTCACCACCAGGCGGTCACCGCCCGGTTCCTCGTACTGGATCCCGCACGTCGGGTCGGCGGGGCCGCCCAGCAGGTGGACCTCGCCGTGGTGGACGACGTCGCGGACCTCCTTGTAGCGGGCGATCCACCGCGCGGCCTCGGCCCGCTGTTCCGGCGTCCAGTGGCGGATGTCGGCGCCGATGCCGAGCACGCCCGCCATGGAGTTGACGAAGCGGAAGGCCAGCGAGCGGGGCCGCGGGTCGAAGACGCCGGGGGCGTCGGTGACCCAGGAGCTCATGGTGTGCGGGGCGTGCGCGTGGAGGTAGCCGTACTGGATGCGCAGCCGGTCCATGGGCGCGGTGTTGTCGCTGGGCCACACCACGTCGGTGCGGGCGATGGTGGCGTGCTCGACGCGGCCGCCGCCGCCCGCGCAGCCCTCGACGGTGACGTGCGGGTGCGCGGCGCGCAGGTGGTCCAGGACGCGGAGGTAGCCGGCGACGTGCGCGGCGTCGAGGTCCTGGCGCTCGGGGTCGGCGCCCGCCGGGTGGCCGGGGCGACCGCGCTCGGTGGGCGGACGGTTCATGTCCCACTTGAGATAGCTGATGGCGTGGGAGCCGAGCAACCGGTCCAGGGTGCCGATGACGAATTCCTGGACGTCCTCGCGGCCGAGGTCGAGCAGCAGCTGGTTGCGCACGAGCGTCGCGGGCCGGCCGTCGATCCGGTACACCCACTCGGGGTGCTCGGCGTAGAGCGTGGAGCGGGGGCTGATGCCCTCGGGTTCGACCCACAGGCCGAAGTCCAGGCCGAGGGCGCGCACGTGCTCGACGAACCGGTCGAACCCGCCGGGGAATTCGGCCGGGTCCGGGTCCCAGTCGCCGAGGCCGCCGGTGTCGTCCGGCCGCCCGGTGAACCAGCCGTCGTCGACGACGAAGAGTTCGGCGCCGAGTTCTGCGGCGACCTTGGCGAGCTCCAACTGGTTCCCGGCGTCGACGTCGAAGCCGGTGGCCTCCCAGGAGTTGTAGAGGACCTTGCGGGGCCGCTCGATGCGCTCGCCGGTCAGGTGCCGCTCGTAGCGGTGCCAGACGCGGGCCAGGCCGTCGAGCCCGTCCGGGCTGAACGCGCAAGCCAGCCGCGGCGTGACGAGGGTGGCGCCGGGGGCGAGGCGGACCGCGCCCTCGTGGGGCACCCGGCCGGCCCGGACGCGCACCGCGCCGCCGGGCTCGGCGTCGGCGGTGATCCGCCAGTTGCCGGACCACTCCAGGGCGATGCCGTAAGTGGGGGTGGCGCCCTCGGCGGGGGCGGCGGCGTCCTGGACGGCGAGCCAGGGGTGGTAGGCGTGGCCCGCCGAGCCCTGGGTGCTCTCCATCTCGAAGCGGCCGCGCTCCAGCGTGACGTCCTTGAGCTGGAACTCCTGGGACCACTGGCCGGCCAGGTAGGTCAGCCGTGCGCCGCCCTGGACGGGCACGTTGACGGCGGCGGAGTCGAATCGCTCCAGCCGCACCTCGTCCTCGCCGGTGCAGGTCAGCTCCGTCCAGCGCAGGACGACGTCGGTGCCGGGCACCGTCTCGTAGCACAGCGTGGTCCGCAGCCCCAGGAGGTCGTCGGCGAAGTCCAGGCGCAGGGCCCGGTCGCCGTCCTGCGTGGCACCGTCGAACCGCCACCAGCTCCCGCGGTCGCCGCCGGGGCGGGAGGCGACCAGGTCCGCGCCGGTGAACGGCCGCAGCCCGTACGGGATGTACTCGGCCGGGGCGGCGTCGGCGGGGGTGATGAAGTGGGTGCGGCGCGACCAGTCCATGGGCGACGGGCCGTCCTCGGCGCCGTGCGGCCCCCAGGCGGCGAGTTCGGCCCAGCGGCCGTCGCCGCCCAGGGTGACGGCGTAGGTGGTGGCGTCGGTGCGCAGCAGCCACCGGTCGTGCGTGGTCACTTGACGGCTCCGAGGTTGAGTCCCGCCACGAAGTGGCGCTGGAAGCGGAGGAAGACGGCCACCGTCGGGGCGGCGGCGATCACCGAGCCGGCCGCGATGACGTTCCACATGGACACGTACTGGCCCTGCAGACCGATGAGGGACGCGGTGATGGGCATCTGGCTGTCGGTGCGCAGCACAGTGATGGCCCACAGCAGGTCGTTGAAGATCCAGGTGAACGACAGGGCGGTCAGTGCGGCCAGGGCCGGCCGGGCCAGCGGCAGGATGATCCGCCAGTAGATCTGCCAGGGGCCCGCGCCGTCGATGACGGCGGCCTGCTGGATCTCGCCGGGGATCGACCGCATGAAGCCGTGCAGCACGAAGACGTAGAAGCCGACGCCGAAGCCGACCTGCACCCCGATCAGGGCGTACAGCTGGTCGTAGATGCCGAGCACTTCGCTCAGCTTGGACACGGGGATCAGCAGGATCTGCGGGGGCAGCAGGTTGCCGCCGAGCATGAGCAGCAGCAGGACGCGCCGGAAGGGCAGGTCGTAGCGGCTGAGCGCGAAGGCCGCCATGGAGGCGAGGCCGAGCGAGAGCGCCACGGTGGGGATGGTGACCAGCATGCTGTTGATGAGCGCGCGCTGCTGGCCGCCGTCCACCCACGCCTGACGGAAGCTGTCGAAGGTGAAGGAGTGCGGCCAGCTGCCGACGCCGTGCGCGGCGATGTCGTCGAAGGTCCGGGTGCTGGTGACCAGGACGAGGGCGATCGGCAGCAGCCACAGCGCGGACAGCAGACCCGCGGTGAGGTGGAAGCCGGTGGTGCGCAGGGCGCGGCCGCGCAGCGCGGGCCGACGGGGCGCCGCGGACGGGACCTTGGCGGTCCCGCCGTCGCGGCCGGCCGGGTCCTTGACGCGCGCGGAGGCTTGGGTGGCGGTCATCAGTCGGCCTCCCGGAAGGCGCGCACGAGGTAGCCCACGATGACGCCGAACGCCAGCACGAAGATGACGACGGCGAGCGCGGAGCCGTATCCCAGGCGCAGGGACTGGAACGCGGTGGAGTACATGTAGGTGCTCAGCAGTTCGGAGGAGTGGTACGGGCCGCCGCGGGTGAGCGCCCACACCACGTCGAACGAGCGCAGCGAGTCGATGACGATCACCGACAGGACGACCGCGTTGACGCTGCGCAGCTGCGGCAGCGTGATGTGCCGGAACTGCTGCCAGCGGGTGGCGCCGTCGACCTTGCCGGCCTCGTAGAGGGCGGGGTCGATGCCCTTGAGGCCGGCCAGGTACAGCACCATCACGTAGCCCACCTGGCGCCACAGCGCGGGCACGATGACCGCATAAAAGGCGGTGTCCTGGTCGGCCAGCCAGGCGTGCTTCAAGCTGCCGAGGCCGACACCGTCCAGCACGTTGTTGATCAGGCCGTCCGGCTGGTACATGGCCTGCCACACCAGGGCAGTGGCGACCAGCGAGAAGACCACCGGCAGGAAGAGCGCCGCCCGGTAGAACCCGATGCCGCGCCGCTCCTGCTGGAGCAGCAGCGCGGCACCGAGGCCCAGGGCGGCGGACAGCCCGCCGAAGAGCAGAAGCCACAGCACCGTGTTGATCGCCGCGGTGCGGAAGACCTCGTCGTGCAGCATCTCGCTGAAGTTGCCGAGGCCCACGAACGTCGGGGCCCCCAGGCCGTCCCATGACGTCAGGGAGAGGTAGAAGCCCTGGAGGGCCGGCCAGAAGACCCAGAAGGCCTCGACGAGCAGCGGGATGAGGACGAAGGCCAGGACCACCGGGGGCACCCGAGTGGCCCTGGACCGTCGTGTGGAGCCGATCAGCGCCATCGTCACTGGCTCCAGATCTTCTGTGCGCTGCGCTGCCACGTGGTGAGGATGGAGCCGATCTCCTTGGGCTTGGCCAGGTAGTGCACCAGCGCCGTGTCGGCGGTCGGCTGGAGCGCGTCGCTGGAGTCCCGGTTGAAGAACTGCGTCACGTCGGCGGCGCTCTCGATGAGCTTGCGGCCCTTGACCACCAGCGGGGTGCCGGCGTCCTTGGCGTCCGGGTGGGTGGGCAGCGCGGTGCCGGAGGAGTTCTTGAGGTAGAGCTCCTGCGCCTCGGCGGTCGCCAGGTAGCTCAGCAGCTCCTTGATACCGTCGGCGCGCTTGCTGCGGGCGCTGGCGAAGTAGCCGTCGGTGGGCGCCTCCTCGGCGACCGGCACCTTGGGGTCGATGATGGGGAACTGGAAGAAGTCGATGTCGCCCAGGGCGTCCTTCGGGGCGGCGTCCGCGAAGAAGGTGCCGATGAGCATCATGCCGGTACGGCCCTGGAGGAGGGCGGTGGTGGCGTCCTGGAACGGTATCGCCGTGCCGTTGGGGTCGAAGAACGGCCGGGCCTGGTCCCACGTGTCGAAGACCTTGCGGACCTCGGGGTCGTCGAAGCGGTGCTGGCCCGCGAGCAGTTCGCGGTGGTACGTGGCACCGTTGACGCGGATGTTGAGGTAGTCGAACCAGGCCGAGGCGACCCACGGGGTGTCGCCGCCGGCGCCGAGGCCGATCGGGGCGACGCCCTTGCTCTTGAGCTTGTCGCACAGGTCGAGGAACTCGTCCCAGTTCTTCGGCTCCTGGACGCCCCACTTGGCGAAGTTGGACTTCCGGTAGAACATGCCCCACCAGTAGTAGCTGGTGGGCACGAAGACCTTCTTGCCGCTGGAGGCCGAGGTGCACAGCTTCTTCAGGGCGTCGGTGTAGCCGGACAGCTCGGGCTTGCCCCAGATGTCGTCCAGGTCGAGGAGCAGGTCCTTCTTGGCGTACGACTCGGCGACGGAGCCCGGGTACCAGGTGTAGATGTCCGGCGGGGTGGCCGAGGTGAGGTACGTCGGCAGCTGCGTGCGGAAGGTCTCCGACGCGACGGTGTTGAGCTCCGCCTCGGCGCCGCCGCGCTTGTTGAAGGCGGCCACGAGCTGCTGCATCGAGGTCTTCGCCTGCGGGGAGGAGAGGTTGGACTGCAGGGTCACCGGGCCGCCGGACTTTCCTCCGGAGGCGGACGGGCTCTGGGTGACGCAGCTGCTGAGCAGCGCGCCGGCGCCGACGGCGCCGGACACGGCGAGGAACCGGCGGCGGCTGGCGTTGAAGGCGGTCATCTGTGAACTCCCTTAGTGCCCACGGAACGGAGCTGAGGCCCCCTGACGGCCCGGCTCTGGGTGCGGCAGGCACAGCCTGTCGCAGGGGTCAGCGTCCCGTCAAGATTAATTAGTAATTTATTTTCGAGAGGGGTGTGACCTCGGCCGAACAAGGCCCGGGGGCACCCCTGTTGGCGCCGGATGGCATCGGTTGACGCAGGTGGAACGGGATGGAACGGGGTGGAGCGATGCGCTGCGAGACGCAGCGGACGGGTCGCGCACAGGGCTCGGAGCGCGGCCTGACGGACGCGGCCGTCCACCCCACGGAGGGCGACGTGCCGGGCGCCGGTGCCACGGCGGAAACTGTGGCGGGGCCCCCGAAGCCTGTCAATATTAATTGCTAATTAACTTAAAAACGCGATCTTTCGGTGACCTGGACGGCGTCGCGGCACCGCTTTCCGTAGGATGCGGCGATGCCCCGCCCGCGCCTGGTCGCCACCGATCTCGACGGCACGCTCCTGCGGAACGACGGCACGCTTTCCGCCCGCACGCTGGACGCCCTGCGCGCCACGGCCGGCGCGGGCGCGGAGGTCGTCCTCGTGACCGCCCGGCCGCCCCGCTACCTCGACGCGCTCGCCGCCGCCACCGGCCTCACCGGGACCGCGGTGTGCGCCAACGGCGCGATCGTGTACGACATCGGCAGCCGCACCGTCACGGGGTCCACCCCGCTCCCCGTCCCCGTCGCACGTCGGGTGGCCGCCGCCCTGCGGGACGCGGCGCCCGGCGTCGGCTTCGCCGTCGAGACGGGCCACCGGCTGCACTGGGCCCCGGGATACGGGCACCACCTGCCCGAGGACGCGGGCGCCGAGGTCCCCGTGGCCTCGCTCGCGCAGCTGTGGGCGAGCCCGGGCCCGGTCGTGAAGCTGCTCGCCTGGTCACCCGCGCTCGACGCGGACGCCCTGCTCGCCGTGGCGGAGCACGCGGCGGGCGGCCGGGCCCAGTTCACCCACTCCGGCGGCCACGGGCTGCTGGAGGTCAGCACCCGGGGCGTCACCAAGGCGGCCGCCCTCGCGGCCCTGTGCGCCTCCCGCGGCATCGCCGCCGAGGAGGTCATCGCCTTCGGCGACATGCCCAACGACCTGCCCGTCCTGACCTGGGCGGGCACGGGCTGCGCCGTCGCCAACGCGCACCCGGCCGTGCTCGCCTCGGTCGCCCACCGCACGGCCTCCAACGAGGACGACGGGGTCGCCCGCGTCCTGGAGCGGCTCTACGGGACGCGGGCACGGGAACGCTGACGGACCGCTGACGCACCGAAGGGCGGCGCCCGGTGGGACCGACCGGGCGCCGCCCCGAGGACGGTGGACGGGGCCGCGTCAGCAGCCGTAGTCGATCAGGTCGAAGGTCACGTAGTGGTCGGCGGTGTAGTAGTCCTCGTCGGCTCCCTGGCCGGTGACGATCCGCCGGGCGCCCCGGGTCGATGAGCCGGGCGTCTTGACCGTGTACTCGTGGTAGTAGCCGTTCGCGTGGGCGGGCAGCACACCCTCGCGGTTCTGGAAGACCGTCCCGTCCTGGGGGTACGGGAACGGGCCGCCCTGGTCGATCAGGCGGAGCGTGGTGTAGGCCTGGGACGGCAGGTCGGAGTAGCAGATGTCGCCGACCGACGCGGCCTGGACGACAGCCGCGGCCGCGGCGCCGGCGGGCGCCGGTGCGGCGGTCGCGACGGCCGGGCCGCCGGCGAGAAGGGCCGAGGCGAGGGCGCCCAGGGCGCCGAGGCGAAGGATCCGTGGGGGGATTCTCATGGCTTCAGGATGACGCGCGTAGAGCCTGTCATGTCAACGACAATCACGGGATGTTCCCCGGGAGTTCACACCTCCCGGTCACCCCACCGGACGGCGCAGCACCCTGACGCGACCTTGGACGTGGGCGCCGTGGGCGATGTCCGAGGCCGCATCCGGAAAGCCGGTGGCAGCCTGCGGATGAATGGGTACCGGCGCATCCGTCCCCCGAACTTCCCGGCCGGAGGGGAATTGCCTCCGCCGTCCTTGCGATCGGCCTCGAGGGTGACTCCGCGAGAGGGTCGGGTGAGCCTCTGACCTGCGCCGGGCTGCGATCCAACTCCCCCGCGGGGCGAGCCCCGGAAATGGCCGAAGAGGCCGAACCCGTGATGGCGGAGAACCCGCAAAGGGCCGAATTCAGGGACCGGCTCTCCAGGGGATTCGGGGAATCAGGACCCGGCGGTGCCGTCGGCGTCGCCCGCGCCCTCGGCCGCGTCGCGCAGGGCGTCGAGGACCGGGCGGAGCAGGGGGTGGTCCTCGGCGCCGCGGCGGACGGCGGCGAAGACGCGGCGGGTGGCGACGACGTCGTCGACCGCGCGGACGGCGACGCCGGACAGGTCCATGTCGCGCAGGGCGCTGCGCGGGACGAGGGCCACGCCGACGCCCGCGGCGGCGAGGGCGACGACGGCGCGGAAGTCGTCGGAGGAGTGCTCGAGGCGGGGCTGGAAACCGGCGTACTCGCAGGCGAGGACGACCACGTCGTGGCAGGGGTTGCCCGGGTAGGGGCCGATCCAGGTCTCGTCGGCGAGGCCGGCGACGCGCACGGTGCCGGTCCCGGCGTCGGCGAGGGCGTGGCCGGCCGGGAGGACCGCGTCGAAGGGCTCGGCGTACAGGGGGACACGGGAGAGCCGCTGGTCGTCGGCGCGGGGGGCGCCGCGGTACTCGACGGCGACGGCGATCTCGGCGCGGCCGTCGAGCACCATGGGCAGCGACTCGTCGCCCTCGGCGTCCCGGACGCGGATGTGGATGCCCGGGGCGGTGCCGCCGAGCGCGGCGATGGCCGGGGCGAGCACGAGCGCGATGCCGGTCGCGAAGGAGGCCACGGTCACCTGGCCGGCGGCGCCGGAGGTGTAGGCGGCCAGCTCGGCCTCGGCGCGTTCGAGCTGGGCGAGGACGGTGTTGGCGTGGGCGAGCAGGATCTCGCCGACGGGGGTGAGCTGGACGCCGCGGCCGCCGCGTTCCAGCAGCCGGTGGCCGGTCTCGTTCTCCAGGGCGGCGAGCTGCTGGGAGACCGCGGAGGGGGTCAGGTACAGCGCGGCGGCCGCGGCGGTCACCGTACGGTGGTCCGCCACGGCCCGCAGGGTCCGCAGCCGTCGTGCGTCAATCACCCATTCATCCTGCCAGGGCCGCGCGCGCGGCGATGAATGCGTCCACCGCCTTGTCGACGTCCGCGGTGGAGTGGGCGGCCGACAGCTGGACCCGGATGCGGGCCTTGCCGTGCGGCACGACGGGGTACGAGAAGCCGATCACGTAGACGCCGCGCTCCAGCAGCAGCTCCGCCATGCGGCCCGCCTCCGAGGCGTCGCCGATCATGACCGGGGCGATGGGGTGCTCGCCGGGCAGGATCTCGAAGCCGGCCTCGGTCATGCGGGAGCGGAAGAGGGCGGTGTTCTCCGCGAGGCGGGTGCGCAGGTCCTCGGAGTCCTCGATCAGGTCCAGGACCTTGAGGGAGGCCGCGGCGATGACCGGCGCGAGGGAGTTGGAGAACAGGTACGGGCGCGAGCGCTGGCGCAGCAGCGCGACGATCTCCGCGCGGGCCGCGACGTAGCCGCCGGAGGCGCCGCCAAGGGCCTTGCCGAGGGTGCCGGTGATGATGTCGACCCGGTCCATCACGCCGTGCAGGGCGTGGGTGCCGCGGCCGCCGGGGCCGGTGAAGCCGACCGCGTGGGAGTCGTCGACCATGACCATCGCGTCGTAGCGGTCGGCGAGGTCGCAGATCTCGTCCAGCGGCGCGATGTAGCCGTCCATCGAAAAGACCCCGTCGGTGACGATGAGGCGGCGGCGGGCGTCGGACGCCTCCTTGAGGCGGGCCTCCAGCTCGGCCATGTCGCGGTTGGCGTAGCGCAGGCGGCGGGCCTTGGACAGCCGGATGCCGTCGATGATGCTGGCGTGGTTGAGCGCGTCGGAGATGACGGCGTCGTTCTCGTCGAGGAGGGTCTCGAAGACGCCGCCGTTGGCGTCGAAGCAGGAGCTGTAGAGGATCGTGTCCTCGGTGCCGAGGAAGGCGGACAGCCGGGCCTCGAGCTCCTTGTGGACCTCCTGGGTGCCGCAGATGAAGCGGACGGACGCCATGCCGTAGCCCCAGCGGTCCAGGGCCTCCTTGGCGGCGGCGGTGACCTCGGGGTGGTCGGCGAGGCCGAGGTAGTTGTTGGCGCAGAAGTTGAGGACGTCGCCGGGGACGCCGCCGGCGGTGACGGAGACGGAGGCGCTCTGCGGTGTGCCGATCACGCGCTCGGGCTTGAAGAGCCCGGCCTCGCGGATCTCGTCGAGGGTGCCGCGCAGGTCGTCGCGGACGGAGTCGAACATCGGGGTTCTCCCTGGGAAGCTGCGGGTGGTGCGGTGGGCCGTGCCTCGGGGGCCGGGAGGGGTCAGGCGGTCCAGTCGAGGACGACCTTGCCGCAGCGGCCGCTCGCGGCGTCGTCGAAGGCGGCGTCGAAGTCGCGGTAGGAGTAGCGGCCGGTGACCACGGGGGCGATGTCGAGGCCGCCCTCCAGCAGCACGGACATGGCGTACCAGGTCTCGAACATCTCGCGGCCGTAGATGCCCTTGATGGTGAGCATCGACGTGACGATCTTGGCGAAGTCGACGGAGAAGTCCTCCGCGGGCAGGCCCAGCATCGCGATGCGGCCGCCGTTCGTCATGTTGGCGATCATGTCGCGCATGGCCTCGGGGCGGCCGGACATCTCCAGGCCGATGTCGAAGCCCTCGCGCAGGCCGAGCTCGCGCTGGCCGTCGGCGATGGTGGTCTCGGCGACGTTGAGGGCGAGGCTGACGCCGACCTTGCGGGCGAGCTCCAGGCGGTACTCGCTGACGTCGGTGATGACGACGTTGCGCGCGCCGGCGTGCTTGGCGACGGCGGCGGCCATGATGCCGATCGGGCCGGCGCCGGTGATCAGCACGTCCTCGCCGACCAGGGGGAAGGACAGCGCGGTGTGGACGGCGTTGCCGAAGGGGTCGAAGATCGCGGCGATGTCGAGGTCGACGGGGACCCGGTGCACCCACACGTTGGAGGCGGGCAGCGCGACGTACTCGGCGAAGGCGCCGTCCCGGCCGACTCCGAGGCCGATCGTGTTGCGGCACAGGTGGCGGCGGCCGGCCAGGCAGTTGCGGCACTTGCCGCAGACGAGGTGGCCCTCGCCGCTGACGCGGTCACCGGGCTTGATCTCCTCGACGTCCGAGCCCACGGCGGCGACCTCGCCGACGAACTCGTGGCCGAGCACCAGGGGGGTGCCCACGGCCTGCTGGGCCCAGCCGTCCCAGGCACGGATGTGCAGGTCGGTGCCGCAGATGCCGGTCCGCAGCACCTTGATGAGGACGTCCCCGGGACCGATCTCCGGCTCCGGGACGTCCCGCAGCCACAGGCCGGGCTCGGCCTTCTCCTTCACCAGTGCCTTCACTCTTGCGACTCCTGCCGGCAGACGATGTGGCCCGGCCCGCGCGGGGGGACGCGGACCGGGCACGAGGGAGCCCGGGCGGAGCGGCGGCGCCCGTCGGCGCCGGCTCGCGCGATGCGCCGGGCACACAGCAATCTGCCCGGCTTCGAGCGTTCAGTCCATCGATCTTTTCTTAAGCTCGGCAACAGCGCAGCTTCACGCTCGGCCGGAAGGGTGGCGCGGGCCACCCCGGCCCGGCCGCGCCGCGGCTCAGCGCGGGGCGAGCGCGGCCAGCTGCGCGGTGATGGTGTCGGTGTCCTGGAAGGTCAGCCCGATGCGGGCGACGTGCTTCCAGCGCACGATGCCCTCCGCGTCCACGATGAAGACCGAGCGCTTCAGGCCGAGGCCGGGCATGGTGATGCCGTAGGCCTTCGCCACCGTGCGCTCGGTGTCGGCGAGCAGCGGGAAGCGCAGGTCGCGCTTGCGGGCGAAGTGCTCGTGGCTGTCGAGGTCGCTGAAGTTGACGCCCCACACCGTCGCCCCGAGGTCGCGGAAGCGGTCCAGGTCGGAGGTGTAGGAGCAGAGCTGCTTGGTGCACACCGCCGTGTCGTCCCCGGGGTAGAAGGCGAGCACGACGGGGGCGCCGCGGTGCGCGGACAGGGAGTACTCACCGCGCTCGGCCTCGCCCGATCCGGTGAGCAGGACTCCGGGGAGGGCGAAGTCGGGGGCGGGGGCGCCGGTCTCGGGCACGGGCATGGCGGGGTCCTCTCACAGGGGGCGGGCTCAGGTCGTCGAGATGACGATACAGAACGTGACGATACAGAACGTTCTTTCTCGCCAGGACGCTACGCGGTGCCGTCCGCTACCGTCAAGGACATGAGTGCCCCTCCCGCCGTTCCCCTCGTCACGTACGCCGCCGCGGACGCGCCGCCGCGTGACCGCATCCTGGCCACCGCGGCCCGGCTGTTCTACGCCGAGGGGATCCACGCGGTGGGCATGGACCGGATCGTCACGGAGGCGTCCACCACCAGGGCGACGCTCTACCGGCACTTCCTGGGCAAGGAGCAGCTCGTCCTGAGCTACGTCCAGGCCACCGACGAGCAGATCCGCGCCTTCACCGAGGCCGCGCTGGAGGGCCTGGGCGCACGGGAGGCGCTGGCGGGGGTGGCCGGAGCGCTCGGCGACCAGCTCTGCTCACCGGGCTTCCGCGGCTGCCCGTTCCTCAACGCGGCCGCAGAGTACCCGGACCCGGCCGACCCCGTCTCGCGCGCGATCGTGGCCCACCGGGTCTGGCTGCGGGGGCTGGTCGCCCGGCTGCTCGCGGAGGCGGGCGCCCCCGAGCCCGCCGAGGACGCGGCGACGCTGATGATGCTGCGCGACGGCGCCGTGATGACCGCCGCGCTCGGCGACCCGGACGCGGTGCGGGCCTCGCTGGACCGGGCGGTGCGGCGCGTGCTGGAGGCTGCCGGGGTGGTGTGAGGGCGGGTCTGCCACGCCCTCACGGCAACCGATGCTCGACCTGCGTCCCGGCCTGCGCCCCGCCGCTGCCGCGCGCACGGCTCGTACGTGAGCCCGCGGGACGGCGTCAGCCGGCGTGGGTGGAGAAGAGGCCGCCGGTGGGACCCTGCTTGTCGCCGCCCTGGGCCTTCTTCAGCGCGTTGGCCAGGCCCTCGATGGTCATGGACTGCAGGATGACGCGCCCGTTGCCCTCCAGGGTCGCCAGCGACAGCCCCTCGCCGCCGAAGACGGCGTTCATGATCCCCTGCCGGTTGAGCCCGCCGATGCGCTGCACGCCGTAACGGACCCCGTCCTCGAAGGCGACGATGCAGCCGGTGTCGACCTCGATGCGGCCGCCGAAGTCGGCGGGGTTGAGGTCGATGAAGTTGCCCGCGCCCGCGATGATCACCGTGCCGCGGCCGGTGAACTTCTCCAGGACGAAGCCCTCGCCGCCGCTGGTGCCGGTGCGGCCGCCCTGGAAGGCGATGCCGAAGTCGACGGTCGATTCGGCGGCCACGAAGGCGTCCTTCTCCGCGTACCAGGCGCGCGACCCGTCCAGTTCCAGGGCGCGCATCTCCCCGGGCAGGACGCCCGCGAAGCCGACGGTGCCCTCGCCGCCGCTCGCGGAGAAGTACTGGAAGGCGATGCTCTCGCCCGCGAGCATCCGCTGGCCGACCTGCATGGCCGTGCCCATCGCCTGGCGGAGCATGCCGCCCATGCCGCCGCCCGCCGCGCCGCCCTGGGCCTCGCGCTGGGCGCCGGGACCCGCCAGGCGGGTGTCCATGCTCACGTTCGCGGTCTTGAACAGGAACTTCCCCGCCTCGCAGTAGACGGTCTGGCCGGGCTGGAGGGTGCACACGGCCATCTGCATGGCGTTGCCGACGATCTGCTGCTTCAGGGTCACTGCGGTGCTCCGGGTGGTCTCGGGACGTCCTCGTTCAGACGGATGTACCCGACAACGAACGACCCGGACGATTCGGTTCCGCTTGCTCCTCCGGGCGTGCGGCGGGGG
>NZ_JARAVK010000270.1:0-11954 GCF_033792765.1 Streptomyces sp. PA03-6a
GTGAGGGCCTGTCGGTCACCCCAGTCCGAGGAGGCGCCGCGCAGCCGCTGGCGACGCCTCCTCGGACTGGGGTGACCGACAGGCCCTCACACCGCGCGTTACCAGGCGGTGATGACGACGTCGTGACCGATCGACTCGTCGAGGGCGCGGTGGAGTGCGAGGCCGACGATGCACCGAAAAGCAGGTGCGACGGGGTGGGGACAGGGGTGAGACTGCTCGGGCCGGCCGGCGCCCGTCGAGTGCCCGCCATCCCCTTCATCTCCGAGGAGCCCGCGCTTGCAGGGTGTTGTCACCGTCTCGCCTTCCCAGGTGCCCGAGCTGCTGCTCAACCTGGCCACCGTCCGCCCGGTCTTCCTGTGGGGCGCCCCGGGCATCGGGAAGTCGTCCCTGGTCAGGGAGTTCGCCGACTCGCTGGGGCTGGACTGCGTCAGTCTCATCGGGACGCAGCTGGCTCCGGAGGACCTCATCGGCGTACCGCAGATCGTCGACGGCCGCTCGCGTTTCTGCCCGCCGGAGACGATCGCCCGCGACGAGCCGTACTGCCTCTTCCTCGACGAGCTGAACGCGGCCACCCCCGATGTCCAGAAGGCCTTCTACTCGCTGATCCTCGACCGCCGCATCGGCTCGTACGAGCTGCCGCCCGGCAGCATCGTGATCGGTGCGGGCAACCGTGCCACCGACAACGCGCTGGCACGGCCGATGGCCTCCGCCCTGGTCAACCGGCTCGCGCACGTCCATCTGCGGGCATCCGCTGCGGACTGGCTGGTCTGGGCGGCGGGCGCGGGTATCCATCCGTGGATCACCGACCACCTCACCGACCGGCCGGACCACCTGTGGTCCGCGCCGCCCAAGACCGAGGAGCCGTTCTCCACCCCGCGCGCCTGGCACATGCTCTCCGACGCGCTGCACTCCTTCGGACCCGCTCTGGACGAGGAGACGTTGAAGGTGCTGGCGTACGGGACGCTCACCCCGGCGCACGCCACGGCCTTCTGCGGCTACGTCAAGATCGTCCGGCACTCGTACGGGCTGGACGCCATCCTCAAGGGGGACGCCTCCTGGCCGCGCCGCATCGAGGACCGCGACCTGCTCTACTACCTCGCCGACTCCTTCCGCGGGCGTCTGATCAAGGAGCTGCCGGCGCAGCGGGAGCACGCGTCCCCGGCCGTGCGGCAGATGGCCTACCGGGCCAAGTCGCTGCTGGTGCAGTTGGCGGAGATCTCGGTCGAGGTCGCCCAGACCGTGATCGCCGACGGTGACGACGACAACCCGGTGCTGCCCTCCTGGTTCCTGCTGGAGGCCGCCCGCGACATGCCGCGCCTGGTCGAGGCGCGCCGGTGAGCGGCGCACGCGGCGACAGGTCCCGGGCGCGGTCGGCACCCCGCAAGGACCCCGCGGCCGAGGCGTTCGCCGCCGGCGTCGACCTGCTGCGCCGCAACACCGCCCTCGCCGCGCTCTCCGCCGTCAACGGCCGTCTGTGCCGCAGTGAGGAGTGCGAGGAGCACCCTCGCGACGGCTGGGCCTGCGTCACCTCCAACGGCGTCGTGCACGCCGACCCCCGGCGCCGCGCGGACCCGCAGGAGTGGGCCTGGGTGCTGGCGCACTGCCTCCTGCACCTGGGCTTCGGGCACGTGCCGGCCGCCAGGGGCCCGCGAGAACAGCCCGACCGGTTCGACCTGGCCGCCCGCTGCGCGGTGGTCAACCGCTTCCTGGACACCTTCCCCGTGGGCCGGGCGCCCGTCGCGCTGCCCCCGGTGTTCCCGGACGGCGACGAGGAACAACTGGCCGCCCGCTGGCGCCGCGACGGCATCCCCGCCGGCTTCTCGGCGTGCGGCACCGCAGGCCCGCAGCCGGACCAGGTGCTCCACCCCTGGCAACCGTCCTGGAGGGCACCGGAGGACTGGACCCTCGCCTTCGCGAGCGCCCTGACCCGGACGATGTCGGCGGCCATGGACGTCGCCGGAGGCCGCCGCGAGGAGCTCACCGGGGCCCGGCGCCCGCTGCGTCCCTGGGAGCGCGCCCTGAGCTGGTTCGTCTCCTCCTACCCGCTGCTCGGCGGCATCGCCGCCGGGATGACCCTGGTCGCCGACGCCGAACTCGCCCGCGCCCAGCGGATCTCGGTGGCGGCGGTCAACGCCGAGGCGGGGGAGATCTACCTCAACCCCCTGTGCCGGTACACCGACGAGGAATGGCGGTTCATCCTCGCCCACGAGATGCTGCACGCCGCGCTGCGCCACGGCGACCGCCGGGGCGGCCGGGACCCGTACCTGTTCAACGTCGCCGCCGACTACGTGATCAACGGCTGGCTGCTGGAGATGGGCGTCGGGCAGATGCCCGAGGGCCTGCTGCACGACCCCGCCCTGGCCGGACTGTCCAGCGAGGAGGTCTACGACCGCATCGCGCGGGACGAGCGGCGGTTGCGCCGGCTCGCCACGCTGCGCGGCAAGGGCCTCGGGGACGTGCTCGGGGAGCCGTTGCCGCGCCCCGGGGAGACCGCCCCCACGTGGGTCGACCTGGACGAGTTCTACCGGCGCGGGCTGCTCCAGGGCTTCGAACTGCACCACCGCGAGCGCGGACTCCTGCCCGCCGGACTCGTCGAGGAGATCCGCGCGCTGTCCCACCCACCGCTGCCGTGGGACGCCAGGCTCGCCCGCTGGTTCGACGAGTACGTGCCCCGTCCCGAGGCGGTGCGCAGTTTCGCCCGCCCGGCCCGTCGGCAGGCCTCCACACCGGACATCCCCCGGGCCGGCCGCAGCCACCCGCCGCAGGAAGTGGCCCGCTGCACCTTCGGTGTGGTGCTGGACACCTCCGGGTCCATGAGCCGGGCGCTGCTCGGCAAGGCGCTCGGCGCCATCGCGTCCTACGCCACCGCCCGCGACGTGACGGCCGCCCGCGTGGTGTTCTGCGACGCCGCCCCCTTCGACGCGGGCTACCTGGCGGTGACCGAGATCGCCCACCGGGTACGCGTCAGGGGCCGTGGCGGCACCGTGCTGCAGCCCGGTGTCGACCTCCTCCAGCGCGCCCCGGACTTCCCGCCGACGGCCCCGGTCCTGCTGATCACGGACGGCGAATGCGACGTCCTGCGGATACGCCGCGAACACGCCTTCCTGATCCCCCAGGACGCCCGCCTTCCGTTCACGCCCAAGGGACCGGTCTTCCGCATGCGCTGAGGCCCGGTCGGCGCAAGGAGGCCCCCGGAGCCGGAGCCGGTACCGGACGGGCACCGGCTCCCGGGACCCTCAGCCGCCGTGTTTCCGGAACAGCCCCTCCTGGACCACGGAGACCAGCAGCCGGCCCTCGCGGTCGTAGATGCGGCCGCGGGCCAGGCCGCGCGCGCCGGTCGCGACGGGGGACTCCTGGTCGTACAGGAACCACTCGTCGGCACGGAACGGCCGGTGGAACCACATCGCGTGGTCCAGGGAGGCCATGTCGAAGCCGCGCGGCCCCCACAGCGGCTCGACCGGTACGCGCACGGCGTCCAGCAGCATCATGTCGCTGGCGTACGTGAGGGCGCAGGTGTGCACCAGCGGGTCGTCGCCGAGCGGGCCCACCGCGCGCATCCAGACCGCGCTGCGCGGCTCGGCGCCCTCGATCTCCTCGGCGGTCCAGCGCAGGCGGTCCACGTAGCGGATGTCGAACGGCTGCCGTCGCGCCATCCGCTCCAACTGCTCGGGCAGTTCGCCGAGGTGTTCGCGCAGCTCGTCGCTCAGCTTCGGCAGGCTCTCCGGGTCCGGGACCTCGCGCATCGGCAGCTGGTGCTCGAACCCGGGCTCCGGCGCGTGGAAGGAGGCGGTCAGGTTGAAGATCGTCCGGCCCTGCTGCACCGCGACGACGCGCCGCGTCGTGAAGGAGCGGCCGTCGCGGATCCTCTCCACCTGGTACACGATCGGCATCCCGGGGCGCCCCGGGCGCAGGAAGTACGCGTGCAGGGAGTGCACCGGACGGCTGCCGTCCGTGGTGCGCCCGGCCGCGACCAGCGCCTGGCCCGCCACCTGTCCGCCGAACACCCGCTGGAGGCGTTCTTGGGGGCTCTGCCCGCGGAAGATGTCCTCCTCGATCCTCTCCAGGTCGAGGAGGTCCACCAGCCGCTCGGCGGGGTTGGTCATCGGGCGTGCTCCTTCGTGCGGGTGCTCGTCCTCGCGGTCACAGCGCGCCCACGGCCGTCACCTTGACCACCGCGCGGCCCTCCTCGTCGGAGGCGGTGAGGTCGATCTCGGCGGAGATGCCCCAGTCGTGGTCGCCGTCGGGGTCCGCGAAGGTCTGGCGGACCTTCCACAGCCCCTCGTCGGGACGCTCCTCGATCTGCAGCAGCTTCGGGCCGCGCGCGTCGGGCCCGGTGCCCAGGTCCTCGTACTCGTCCCAGTAGGCGTCCATGGCCTCGGCCCAGGCGTCGGCGTCCCAGCCGGACCCGGCGTCCATCTCGCCGAGTTCGCCGAACCGCTCCAGCGCGGCCAGCTCCACCCGGCGGAACAGGGCGTTGCGCACCAGCACCCGGAAGGCCCGGGCGTTGGCCGTGACGGGCTTGACCTGGTCGGCCCGCTCCTGGGCCTCCTCGGCCGTCATCTCACCGGGGTTGGCGAGCTGCTCCCACTCGTCCAGCAGACTGGAGTCGACCTGACGGACCAGCTCGCCGAGCCAGGCGATCAGGTCCTGCAGGTCCTCGGACTTCAGGTCGTCCGGGACGGTGTGCTCCAGCGCCTTGTACGCGCTCGCCAGGTAGCGCAGCACGATGCCCTCGGTCCGGGCGAGCTCGTAGTGCGAGACGAACTCGGTGAAGGTCATCGCCCGTTCGTACATGTCGCGTACGACCGACTTGGGCGACAGCGGGTGGTCGCCGACCCACGGGTGGCTCTTGCGGTAGACGCCGTAGGCGTGCGACAGCACCTCCTCCAGCGGCTTGGGGTAGGAGATGTCCTGGAGCCGCTCCATCCGCTCCTCGTACTCCACCCCGTCGGCCTTCATGGCGGCGACGGCCTCGCCGCGCGCCTTGTTCTCCTGGGCGGCGAGGATCTGCCGGGGGTCGTCGAGGGTCGACTCGATCACCGACAGCATGTCCAGCGCGTAGGAGGGCGAGTCCGGGTCCAGGAGCTCGAACGCGGCCAGCGCGAAGGTGGACAGCGGCTGGTTGAGCGCGAAGTCCTGCTGCAGGTCCACCGTCAGCCGGACGATGCGCCCCTCCTCGTCGGGCTCGTCCAGCCGCTCCACGACCCCGCCGGCCAGCAGGGAGCGGTAGATCGCGATGGCCCGCCGGATGTGCCGCAGCTGGGACCTGCGGTCCTCGTGGTTGTCCTCCAGCAGCCGCCGCATGGCGTCGAAGGCGTTGTCGGGGCGGGCGATGACCGACAGCAGCATCGCGTGGGTGACCCGGAACCGGGAGGTCAGGGGCTCGGGATCGGAGGCGATGAGCTTCTCGAAGGTGCTCTCCGTCCACCCGACGAAGCCCTCGGGCGCCTTCTTGCGCACCACCTTGCGGCGCTTCTTGGGGTCCTCGCCGGCCTTCGCGAGGGCCTTCTCGTTCTCGATCACGTGCTCCGGCGCCTGGGCGACCACGAAGCCCGACGTGTCGAACCCGGCCCGCCCGGCGCGGCCCGCGATCTGGTGGAACTCACGGGAGCGCAGCACGCGGACGCGGCTGCCGTCGTACTTGGTGAGGGCGGTGAAGAGCACCGTGCGGATGGGCACGTTGACGCCGACACCGAGGGTGTCCGTGCCGCAGATGACCTTCAACAGGCCCGCCTGCGCCAGCTTCTCCACCAGGCGCCGGTACTTGGGCAGCATGCCGGCGTGGTGCACCCCGATGCCGTGCCGGACGTAACGCGACAGGTTGCGGCCGAACTTCGTGGTGAAGCGGAAGTTCCCGATGAGTTCCGCGATGGCGTCCTTCTCGGCGCGCGTGCACATGTTGATGCTCATCAGCGCCTGCGCCCGCTCCACGGCCGCCGCCTGCGTGAAGTGCACGATGTAGACCGGGGCCTGGCGGGTCTCCAGCAGCTCGGTCAGCGTCTCGGTGAGCGGGGTCAGCCGGTACTCGTACGACAGCGGCACCGGCCGCGTCGACGAGCGCACGACGGACGTGGGCCGGCCGGTACGGCGGGTGAGGTCCTTCTCGAAGCGCGTGACGTCGCCGAGCGTCGCCGACATCAGCAGGAACTGCGCCTGCGGCAGCTCCAGCAGGGGGATCTGCCACGCCCAGCCCCGGTCCGGCTCGGCGTAGAAGTGGAACTCGTCCATGACGACCTGGCCGACGTCGGCGTCCTTGCCGTCCCGGAGCGCTATCGACGCCAGCACCTCGGCCGTGCAGCAGATGACGGGCGCGTCCGGGTTGACCGAGGCGTCGCCGGTCAGCATGCCGACGTTCTCGGTGCCGAAGAGCTTGCACAGGTCGAAGAACTTCTCCGACACCAGCGCCTTGATCGGGGCGGTGTAGAAGGTGACCTCGTCCCGGGCGAGCGCGGCGAAGTGCGCACCGGCCGCGACCAGGCTCTTCCCCGAGCCGGTGGGGGTGGACAGGATGACGTTCGCCCCCGAGACCACCTCGATCAGCGCTTCCTCCTGGGCGGGGTAGAGGGAGATGCCCCGGCCCTCCGCCCAGGACGAGAAGGCCTCGAAGAGGGCGTCGGGATCGGGCTCTGCAGGCAGCTGATCGATGAGGGTCACACCCCCATCTTGCCTGTCCCCGGGACCAGGGGAGGAACCGGCGGTACGGAGGAAGATCGACCGGCGGTATGGTGTGCCGTCGATTACGCGTCAACTCCGCCTGCAGGCGGGTCGAAAGGGGCGGGGCACACCATGATGGGACCGGCGCACTCTATCTCCGGAGCGGCGGCATGGCTGGGGGTGGGAGCACTCGCCGCCGCGCTCGACCACCCGATGCCCTGGCCGACGCTCGTGGTCGGCGCACTGATCTGTGCCGGCGCCGCCCTCGCCCCCGACCTCGACCACAAGGCGGCCACGATATCGCGGGCCTTCGGGCCGGTCTCCCGGTGGTTCTGCGAGATCGTCGACAAGCTCTCGTACGCGACCTACAAGGCCACGCGCAAGGCCGGTGACCCGCGCCGTTCCGGTGGTCACCGCACACTGACCCATACCTGGGTGTGGGCCGTCGCGATCGGCGGGGGCGCCTCGCTGATCGCGGTGTACGGCGGGCGCTGGGGGGTCCTGGTGATCCTGTTCGTGCACGCCGTGCTCGCCGTCGAAGGACTGCTGTGGCGGCAGGCCCGGGTCTCCAGCGACATCCTGGTGTGGCTGCTCGGCGCCACCAGCGCCTGGGTGCTGGCCGACGTGCTGGACGGCACCGAGAACGGCAAGGGCTGGCTGTTCACCGAGCCCGGGCAGCAGTACCTGTGGATCGGCATCCCCATCGTGCTCGGCGCCCTCGTGCACTGCATCGGCGACGCCCTGACCGTCTCGGGCTGCCCGATCCTGTGGCCCATCCCGATCGGCCGCAAGCGCTGGTTCCCGCTGGGCCCGCCGAAGGCCATGCGGTTCCGCGCGGGCAGCTGGGTCGAGATCAAGGTGCTCACGCCGATCTTCTTCGCCGCCGGCGGCCTGGGCGCGCTGGGGGCACTCGGCATTTTCGGCGGCTGAGCCCGCCATCCCCGTCACGCCCGTGGCCCCGGCCGTCGCAGGACGGCCGGGGCCACGCGCATCATCACGGACGAGCACAGGCCTAACCGTGCCAGGACCGCCACAGGGCGGCGTAGGCGCCGTCGGCCTCCACCAGCTGGTGGTGGCTGCCCAGCTCGCTGATCCGCCCGTCCTCGACCACTGCGATCAGGTCCGCGTCGTGCGCGGTGTGCAGGCGGTGCGCGATGGCCACCACGGTCCTGCCGTCCAGCACACGGGCCAGCGACCGTTCCAGATGGCGGGCCGCGCGCGGGTCCAGCAGCGAGGTGGCCTCGTCCAGCACCAGGGTGTGCGGGTCGGCGAGGACCAGCCGCGCCAGCGCCACCTGCTGCGCCTGGGCCGGGGTGAGCGCGGCGCCGCCCGAGCCGACCTCGGTGTCCAGGCCGTCGTCGAGCGCCCGTGCCCAGCCCTCGGCGTCGACCGCGGTGAGCGCTGCCCACAGCTCGTCGTCACCCGCTCCCGCGCGTGCCAGCAGCAGGTTGTCGCGAAGCGTGCCGACGAAGACGTGGTGCTCCTGGTTGACCAGGGCCACGTGCTCGCGGACCCGTTCCGCGGGCATCCGGGCCAGCTGTGCGCCGCCCAGGGTGATCTCGCCGGCCCGCGGGCTGTAGATCCCGGCCAGCAGCCGCCCCAGCGTCGACTTGCCCGCCCCCGACGGGCCGACCAGGGCCAGCCGGGTGCCGGGGCGGACCCGCAGGCTCACCCCGTGCAGCACGTCGCTGCCGGCGCGGTAGCCGAAGCGCACCTCGTCGGCGTGGACGTCGCGGCCGTCCGGCGCCACCCGCTCGTCCCCGGAACCCTGCTCGACCTCCCGGACGCCGACGAGCCGGGCCAGCGACACCTGGGCCACCTGCAGCTCGTCGTACCAGCGCAGGATGAGGTTGATCGGGTCGACCAGCATCTGCGCGTACAGCGCGCCCGTCGTCAGCTCGCCCACCGTCACGCGGCCGTGCAGGACCAGCGTCCCGCCGATCAGCAGCACCGCCGCGAGGATCAGCATGTACGTCACGTTGATCACCGGGAAGAGCACACTGCGCAGCCACATCGTGTGGCGCTCCCACGCCACCCACTGGCGGATGCGGATGCGCGACAGCTCCTCGCGGCGGTCGCCGAGCCGGTGCGCCTCGATGGTGCGCCCGGCGTCCACCGACTCCGCGAGGACCGCCGAGACGGCCGCGTAGCCGGCGGCCTCTGATCGGTACGCCCGCGGCGCGCGCCGGAAGTACCAGCGGCAGCCGGCGAGCAGCACCGGTACGGCCACCAGCACCGCCAGTGCCAGCGGCGGCGAGGTGACCATCAGCGCGCCGAGCAGCAGTCCGCTCCACACCACGGCGATCGCCAGTTGCGGCACGGCCTCCCGCATCGCGTTGGACAGCCGGTCGATGTCGGTGGTGATGCGGGACAGCAGGTCGCCCGTGCCCGCCCGCTCCAGGACACCGGGGGGCAGCCCCACGGACCGTACGAGGAAGTCCTCGCGCAGGTCCGCCAGCATCCGCTCGCCCAGGATCGCGCCGCGCAGCCGCACCTCCCGGACGAACACCGTCTGCACGGCGAGCGCGGCGGCGAACAGCGCCATGGTGCGTCCGATGTGCAGGTCGCGGTGGCCCGCCGCCAGGTCCTCGACGAGCCCGCCCAGCAGATAGGGGCCGACCATCGAGGCGACGACGGCGACGGTGTTCACCGAGACGAGCACGGCGAACGCACCCCGGTGCCGCCGGGCCAGCTCGCCGACGTAACCGCGCACCGTGGCGGGCGAGCCCACCGGCAAGGTCGTCACGTGCCGTGGCGCGGCCGGGTCGTACTCCGGCGGTTCCACGCCGATCATGCGGTTTCCTCGGCTTTCTCGAGACGTGCGGATTCCTCGGGCGCCTGCTCGGTCTCGCGGGTGACCACCGCGCGGTAGCCGAGGTCGGCCCGGAGCAGTTCGCGGTGCGTGCCGGACGCGCGCACCGTGCCGTCCTCGACGAACACCACCCGGTCGGCGCGGTCCAGCAGCAGCGGACTGGAGGTGAGGACCACCGTCGTCCGCCCGTCGCGCAGCGCCCTGATGCCCTGGGCGATCCGGGCCTCGGTGTGCGTGTCGACGGCGCTGGTCGGCTCGTCCAGCACCAGGACCTCCGGATCGGCGACGAGTGACCGGGCCAGCGCCAGCCGCTGCCGCTGGCCGCCCGACAGGGACCGTCCGCGCTCGGTGATGCGGGAACGCATCGGGTCGCCCGAGTCGTCCACCGAGGCCTGGGCCAGTGCGTCGAGCACGTCGCCGCACTGCGCCGCCGCGAGGGCCTCGGCCGCGGTGACCTGGCCGGAGGCGGGCACGTCCAGCAGTTGCGTCAGCGTTCCCGACAGCAGCACCGGGTCCTTGTCCTGGACCAGCACGGCCGCGCGGGCCGCCGCGAGCGGCAGGTCGTCCAGCGCCGTCCCGCCGAGCAGCACCGAGGGGCCGTCCCCGGTCCCGGCCGGGCTGTGCCCGCCCAGCCGGTCCGCGAGGGCGCCGGCCGCGTCCGGGTCCCCGCACACCACGGCGGTCAGTTCCCCGGCCGGGGCGAGCAGCCCCGTCAGCGGGTCGTGGAGGTCGCCCGCCGGCAGCGGTCCCGTGCCCGCCGTGGCTCCGCCGTCGTCGCCCGCGGTGTCCCGCCGCAGCGCCAGCACGGCGGCGGCGCGCTTGGCGGACGGCCGGGAGAAGGAGTACGCCATCGCGATCTCCTCGAAGCCCCGCAGCGGGAACAGCAGGAAGACCACCGTCCCGTAGACGGTGACCAGTTCGCCCACCGTGATCCGTCCGTCCAGCGCCAGCCGCGCGCCGTACCAGGTCACCGCGAGCAGCAGCAGGCCGGGCAGGGCCACTTGCACGGCGCTGATCAGCGCCCACATCCGGGCGTTGCGGACGGCGGCGCTGCGGACCTCCTGGGAGGCCCGCCGGTAGCGGGACAGGAACAGCTCCTCGCCGCCGATGCCGCGCAGCACCCGCAGTCCGGCCACGGTGTCGGAGGCGAGTTCCGTGGCCTTGCCCGCCTTGGCACGCTGCTCGTCGGCGCGCCGCGTCGCGTGCGGCAGCAACGGCAGCACCGCCAAGGCCAGTACGGGGACACCCGCGGCCACGATCAGCCCCAGCTCGGGCCGGTACACCAGCAGGGCGACGGTGACGCCGACGGTCGCCAGCAGGGAGCAGGCGAAGCGGGCCAGTGCCTCGACGAACCAGCCGATCTTCTCGACGTCGCCGGTGCTCACCGCGACGACCTCGCCCGCCGCGACCCGCCGGGTGAGCAGCGAGCCCAGTTCCAGGGTCTTGCGCGACAGCAGGAGCTGCACCCGGGCGGCCGCGGAGATCCAGTTGGTGACGGCGGTGCGGTGCAGCATGGTGTCGCCGACGGCGGTCACCACGCCCAGGGCGAGGATCAGGCCGCCCGCGAGCGCGAGCCGTCCGCCGGAGCCGTCGACGACGGCCTGCACGGCGATGCCGACGGCGGCCGGGAAGCAGGCCACGGCCGCCATGTGGAGGGTGCCCCACAGCGTGGCCTTGATCTGGCCGCCGATCTGGCGCTGTTCCAGCCAGAGCAGGAAACGGAAGCCGGAGCGGGTGTCGGGGACACCCGGGTCGGCATGGGGGAGAGCGCGTAGCGACATGACATCCCGACATCGATGCTGGGGTGGGAGGAGACGTGCCAGCGTCGCGTCACAGAGGTGATGAATTCAACCCGTTTTTTCCCGGGGCGGGGGAACGGGACACGGTCCGCATCCGTCCTCACCGAAGGGTGCGAAGATGGGACGCGACTTCAGGGAAGTGGGGCGGTTCGAGTGAGGCGTGGGGCGGGGACGGTGGCCGTCGCGGCGGCGCTGGTGCTGCTCGCCGGCTGTGCCGGGGGCGCGGAGGAGCACCGGGACACGTCGGCGCACGCCGTGAAGCAGCCGCCGCGCGCCACCCAGGCGGCCGCCACGCGTGGGATACCGGGCGTCGGCCCCGCGCTGCGGTCCCGCATCCCGGCGGACTCCCGCCAGGTCGTCGCGGTGTACGGGCAGGGTGCGGGATCGGCCGACTCGACCATCGTGCTGTACACCCGGCAGGGCGACCTGTGGAAGCGCGAGCGCTCGTGGTCCGGGCACAACGGAAAGGGCGGCTGGACGACCGACCACCACGAGGGGGACAAGAAGAGCCCCGTGGGCGTCTTCACGCTCTCGGACGCGGGCGGTGTCCTGCCCGAGCCGCGGGCCAGGCTCCCCTACCACCACTCGTCCGCCTTCGCCGCGCCGCGGTCGTGGTCCCGGTCGCACTGGCACGACTTCGACCTGGTCATCGCCATCGACTACAACCGGGTCAAGGGCACGTCCCCGCT
>NZ_JARAVK010000271.1:0-11879 GCF_033792765.1 Streptomyces sp. PA03-6a
CCCCCACCCAGCCGCCCGCCGGACCCCTTAACCGCAAGCTCGAACATCCGCTGGGCGAACGGCACCGACAACGCGTAGGTCCCCGCACACGCGTCGTACGCCGCCCGGTAGTTCTCGTTCTCCTGCTTGTCCTTCACCGTGATGTACGGCGGATTTCCCACCACCACGTGATACGACCCCCGCCCCAGCAGGTCGACCCTTTTCGCGTACTCCCACACGTCCTCCGTGGCGTACGCGTACGCCTCCCCCTCCTCGCGCCCCACGACCGCCTCCGCGAACAGCGTGTCCAGGTCGGTTTGCATGCCGGCCGCGTCCCGGCCGTGCAGCAGCGAGTCACCCACGGCCACGTTGATCGGGAACGGCGGCACGTCCGCCAGTCGCCGCGCGCCCGCCGCGCGCATCGCGGCAACCAGGAGCCGGAAACGGGCGATGCTCGCGGCGAAGGGGTTCTTGTCGCAGCCGTGGACGGACTCCAGCACCCGGCGCACCAGCGTCCATGCGTCCGTACCGGGTTCCGCCTGGCGCCACTTGTCCAGCAGGCGGTGGAAAATGCCCAGCAGGAAGTGGCCGGAGCCGCACGCCGGGTCGATGGTGCGCAGGCCGCGGCGTTCGCGGCCGTCGTGGCCGGTCCAGGCGGGGTTGAGACCGAAGCCCTGCCCGTCGTCGGCGACCGCCGGTTCTAGGGTCAGGTCGAGGATGAACTCCTCTACGAATTCAGGGGTCTGGAGCAGCGCGTACGTCTTACGGGCGTGCTCGCTCAGGTCCTGGTAGAGGTCGCCTAGGAAGCGGGTGTCCCACTGGGGGTCGGTGAAGTCGTAGCGGATCTCGCCGTCCGCGCCCCAGCGGCGCCAGAACATCAGCAGTTCCGTCGCCGTCTCGTAGCCGGGGGTCAGGCCCCACAGCGGGTTGTGGCGCTCGTCGAAGAGGCCAGCGGCCGTCTCATTGGTGCTCGCCAGGTGGCGGAACGCCTCGATGAGCCAGTCGCGGTTGTTGTGGTGCGGATAGGTGCGGAAGTGGGCCTCGTGCCGGGCCTCCGCTTCGGCGAGGCGTTCGCCAGGACCGGCGAGGAACGGTTCGTCGATCAGGCCGTTGTCCTCGCAGAAGCGGACGAAGACGCAGCCCAACACCCACGCCACGGCGGCCTGCGTGACGCGTTCGTCGCGCCAGGCCGGGTAGGACAGGGCGGTGCGCCGGGCCTCCTTCGCCTCGCGCCACTCACGGTCCAGGCGGGTGCGGAACTCCTCCTCGGACTCGCTGCGCGATCGCAGATCGTCCTCCAGGTCGACGACCAGCTTCTTCAGGTCCTTGAGCAGGGCCGCCTTGTCCGTGCCCGTAGTCGTCACCGTCACTCTTCGCTTCCTTCTCCCTGCACCGCGTCAGCGCCCCACCGCGTCCCGAGCGGACCGGATCTCCCATCCTGCCGCACCCCCGCCTCCGTACGGCGGCCCAGGGTGGTCGCGATCTGGGAAAAGTGCCCGCAGCCGTCCTGATCACCTCGTTAAAGTGATCGTCGTGACGGCCTCGACACCCTCAGCGACACCGCCGCCCGCGTTCGCGACGGCGAGCAGGAACCACTATCGCGCGGCCACGCTGGCCGCCGAGAAGGACCTGCGGATATCCGCCGACCATCTGGCCGGGCTGGCGGCGGAGTGCGCCGTCAAGGCCATTCTGATCGATTTCCTCGGGTCCCGGCTCGATGTGTGGAACAAGCCGGAGCATCCGGAGGTGAAGTACCTGGACCGCTCCCGCAAGAAGCCGCAGTGGACGAACAAGCACGGGCACCTGCCGGAACTCTGGGAACACCTCACCGCCGTCGCCCACCGCCGCCGAGGGGGCGGGTCGGGAGCCTTATTCACTCAGCTCATCTGGAACAACCCGTTCGCCGGCTGGGACATCGGAGACCGCTACTGCGACGGCACCGCGATCACCGACACCGTCATCGGCCGGCATCTGAGGGCTGCGTACGACCTCATCGCCGCTCATGAGCAGGCGAGCATCCTGGGGACGAGGACCCGCACATGAGCAGTTCCCGCGTGCGGTTCGACACCGCCTGGCAGGCCGCCCTCGACCACGCGCAGCAGGCCGCCGCACAGTTCGGCACGGACGTCGTCGTCACCCGCGACGTGCTCGGCCGGGCCTGTCTGCTCCTCGACGACCGGCAGAGCCCGCTCGCGCACGATGATCCGGCCGTGGTGACGCTCCGGGACGCGTTCACCGCCGCCACCCGGCCCTTCACCGGGCTCGAACCGGTCCTCTTCGCCGACAAACTGTTCGCACCCGAGCTGTACTTCGACGCCGACGACCGTGTACCGGTCAGCCCCCGGCAGGGCTCCGGAACGGGCAGCGTGCACGTCCTGGAGCGGACCGTCATCGGCACCGACTGGGCCCGCAGCGTTCCCGCCCCGTCCGACGGAGCCGCGGGGCGCCGGGACCGGCGGGTGGCGCTGTACGGCTTCAAGGGCGGGGTGGGGCGCACCACCGCCACCGCCGTCCTAGCCAGGTACCTGGCCGGAACGGGCCGCTGCGTGCTCGTGGTGGACCTCGACCTGGAGTCCCCGGGCATCTCCAACCTGCTGGAGGACTCCGCCGGCATTCCCCGGCACGGCATCGTCGACCACCTCGTCGAGGCCGGTGTCGGCAACGCCGACGGGCTGGAGCTGGTGGCGCGGAGCACCGCGCTGCCGGTCAAGGGGAACGGAGAGGTGTGGCTCGCGCCCGCGGGCGGCTCGCCGCTGGAGGGCGAGCCATACGACTACCTTGCCAAGCTGAACCGCATCTACAGCGATCTCGCCGGGCTCAACCCCGGTGACGGCGAACGGCCGTTCGCCGCGCGACTGGAGCAGGCCATCGCCGCCTGCGAGGACCAGGTGACCGGGTTGTCCCGGGCACCGGACGTCGTCCTGCTGGACAGCAGGGCCGGCATGCACGACATCGCGGCGGTCACCCTGACCCATCTCAGCGGGCTCGCCCTGCTGTTCGCGGTGGACAACCCCTCCACCTGGGAGGGCTACAAGATGCTGTTCACGCAGTGGCAGCAGCGCCCCGCCCTGGCCCGGGAGCTGAGGGAGCGGCTGCGGATCGTGGCGGCCATGTTCCACTCCGCGGGGGACGCAAAGCGGCTGCCCGCCCTGCGCGACCGCGCCCAGGAGCTGTTCGCCGGCACACTCTACGACCAGCTCGACACGGACGAGGACGGCACGGACGACGAGAGCGACGAGCCGTATCACCCTCCGCTGGAGGACGACGACGCACCGCACGCCCCCGTCCCCATCCTCTTCGGCAACGACCTGGTGGGGCTGGACCCCCTGCGCAGCCGGGACTGGCCCGAGTTGCCATTCGTCGAGGCCGCGTACCGGACGTTCACGACTACGGTGGAGCGTCTGCTGCCAAACCCGCACCCCGCCCCGGAGTCCTCATGACCGCCGCCCCGACCACCGACGAGTACCGCACCCTGATCACCAGGGCCCTCGGTGTCGCGCTCGACGCGGACACGGACAACCCCGACCTGCGGCGGCTGTTCACGCCGTCCAGCCACCGCCTCGCGCTCGACCCGGACGTGACCGTGGTCCGCGGTGCGCGAGGCACCGGCAAGACGTACTGGGCGAAGGCGCTGACCGACCCCGAACTGCGAGAAGTGGCCGCCCGGTCGTACATGATGCCGCGGCTGCGGCGGGTCAGGGTCACGACCGGGTTCACCACGGGCGGCGGCAGCGACACTCCGTACCCGAGCAAGCGCAAGATCGCCCGTCTGCTTCGCGAGGTGACCGGTTCCGACGTCTACGAATTCTTCTGGTACGCGGTCGTGATGATGGCGCTCGGTGTACCCGAGATCGCGAGCATCCCCGACTGGGCCGACCGTATCCGGTGGGCCGGGGAGAACGAGGACGCGTACGAGGACGCCCTGCGGAAGGCCGACCGGGAAGCCCGGGACAGCGGTGAGACCCGCGTGCTGCTCTTCGACGCCCTGGACCATCTCCACGCGGACCGGGCGACCGCCGACCGGCTCGTGTCGGCGCTGTTCCAGGTGGCACTGGAACTGCGGCTGACCACGGGGGGGCTGCGCGCCAAGATCTTCGTCCGTCCAGACATGTACCACAGCGCGCCCAAAAGGTTCCCGGACGCCTCCAAGCTCGGGGCGAACGCGGCCGACCTGGAGTGGAGCCGGGAGAACCTCTACGGGCTGCTCTTCCACCGGCTGGGCAACGATCCGAGCCCCGAGGCGGAGAAGTTCCGCGCCCAATACGGCGAGTGGCGGCCGGAGGGCGAGGGGCGGTTCATCGCGCCGGTCGACGTGATCGCCGACGAGAAGTGCCAGGAGAAGGTCTTCGTCTCTCTGGCCGGCCCGTACATGGGCACCGACCGGCGCAAGGGCCACACCTTCACCTGGGTTCCGAACCACCTCCAGGACGGCAAGGGCCGGGTGAGCCCGCGGACCTGGCTGCTCGCCCTGCGCTCGGCCGCGGCCCTGACAACGGAGCGGTACGCCGGACACCCCCACCCGCTGCACTACGAGGCGATCCGGGAGAGCCTCCACGAGGCGTCGCGGGTCCGGGTGGAGGAGCTGACGGAGGACATCGCCTGGGCCGCCGCCGCCATAGAGCGGCTCGAGGGCGGGCAGGTGCCGATGGAGCCGTCGTACGTCCGCCAGTGCTGGGAGCGGGGCGGACTCGCCGAAGCCCTGCGCCGGATGCGGGAGGACGACGGCGAGAGCAGCGGTCCCCGTGACGCCGGAGACCCCTTCGCACTGATCGAGGAACTGGTGGACCTCGGCGTACTGACCGAACGAACCAGTGGCGCCCTGGACCTCCCCGACGTGTACCGGCTGGCGTTCAACATCGGCCGCAAGGGCGGGGTGCCCCGGAAGACCTGAACCATCAAGGTTGACAGATGGTCGGCCGGCGCCGTCATGCCGACGCTCAGCCCGTGCCAGCCGGCACCTGCAGCGTGTCCAGGAACTCCTGGTCCAGGTGCGCCCGTTCCCCGTCGCCGCCGATCACCTCCACCGTCCGGCCGTCCAGCTTCGGCTCCTGCGCACGTGTCTCCACCGTGCACAGCAGCCACAGGCCGTGCGGCGCGTCGGCGGGGCGGCGGGCCGCGTTCTGGAGCCGGACGAGGAAGGCGTGGCCGCCCTCCTTCCAGTAGCGGGCGACCAGGCCGGCGTCGTGCAGGAACAGCACGGTACGCGGCGCGTCGGCGCGGGCGAGCACCGCCTGCTCGACGCGCTGCCAGACCACCCGGACGAAGGACGCCAGTCCCGGCTTGATGCTGCCGGGGGTGGAGAGGCTGTCGGCGCGCAGGACCTTCTGCCAGTCCTGGCCCTTCTCCGTGGCCAGGGCGTGGAAGGCGGTAAGGAACACGTCCGACAGGTCGATGGCCCCGACGGGGAAGGCGGCTGCCACGGTCTCCGCCGCTCTCGCGAACGCGTTCGGCTTCACCGTGAGGGCGAGGAACCCGCCCCGCTCCGCCACCGCGGTCAGCCGCTCCCGCAGCGGGCCGTGCGGGTCCTCCCGGTCGGCCCGGGTCACGGGAGTGGGCGGCTGGTAGCTGGTGAGGGCGCCGGTGGAGCTCCACGGCCCCCTCGACTCCGGCGCCCTGGGGAAGAACTTCTCCGCCTCGTCGTCGTACACGAGGTCGAACCGCGCGCCCTCGAGGGCATCCAGCAATTCCACGTGAGTGGGTTCCCGGGAGCCCGACACCAGGTCCAGGCCCGGGAAGCGGGCACGCAGGCGGGCCACCAGCTCGGCCACGGTGATCCCCCGGTCACGGCGGACGCCCGCGCCCGCCTGGGAGATGCGCACCGCCCGTTCCAGACTCAGGTCACGCGGGTACAGCTCCAGCCGGGGCGTGGCCGCGACGCCGGGGGCCGTCGCGGCGGCCAGGGACACCAGACGGGTGTCGGCGAGCGGGGCCAGTCCGTCGGGCGCGGGCACGGACCGCAGGACACGCAGGACCTCGCCCCTGCCGGGCAGGGGGTCCTGCCGGGCCAGTCGTTCGGCGGCCTGGCCGAGGAGCGCCGCGTAGTCCGCCAGCTCGCGCGGACTGGGGTCGTCGGCGCCCGGCAGGGACTCGGCGGCGAGCAGAACGGTGTCGCCGCGCCGGTGCACGGCGAAACGGGGCTCGTGCTGCCCGACGGGGTCCTCGTCCTGGCGTTCGGCGGTCTCCGCGTCGGCGGCGGCCCGCACGACGGCCAATGCCCTGGCGAGCGTCCTCGCAGGGGTGTCCGCCCCAGCGCCGTGGCGAGCCCGGAGTTCGGCCGCGGCCTCGTCGGCGGTCATCACCCGGCCGACAGCTTCGACGATCTCGGTCAGCTCGGTGCGGACCGGGGCCAGCCAGTCGGCCTCGGTCCACCTCCTGATCTCGTTCCGGTGGTGGCGGGAGACGGAGGTCTGCTTGATGCCCAGATGGTCGGCAATCCGGGCCTGCACGGGCCATGCGCCGAGCGGGGACAGCCCGCCGTCGTCCAGGGGCAGGCCCAGGGTGAGGCGTACGACGTCGGCACGGTGGGAGCCCTTGCGGCCCGGCTCCGGGACCAGGAGCGCCGCCATGTCGTCTATCGACAGGATGCGACTCTCGTCGGAGCCGGGGGCAGCCTGTGGCGGGGCACCAGCGTCGGACGCCTGCCGGCGGGGGGGCTCGTAAGGCGCCGCCGGGCGCAGCGCTGTGGCCCACTGCTTGCGGCGCCGGTTGAGTTCCTTGCGGACCAGGGCGCCCGCGCCGCGCGCCTTGGAGATGGCGTACGGCTGGATGTCCAGCAGCTCCCCGACCGTCGTCGCCCCCAGTCCGCCGGCCACCGACACGGCACGCGGAGAGAGACCGGCGGCATCCAGCGGCGTCGTCAGGCCGGCCGCCGCGGCGGCCCGGTCGCGGGCCTCCTCCGGGTCGTCGGACGAAGCACCCACGGTGGAGGGGGTCGTGGCTGGCGCGGTCGCGTCGGCAGCACGGAACACCTCTCGCCAGACGTCCCACATCTGCCGCAGCGTGTCGAAGCGCTGTTCGGTGTCACGGTGCAGCGCCCGCTGAAAGAAGGCGGTGAGTCCCTCGCGCAGCGCGGGCTCGAACAGCTCCGTGGCGACGTGGAGTTCGGCCGACTCGTTGGTCAGCGGGTCCAGCTGCCCCTCGCCCCACAGCGGACGCTCACCACTCGCCATCTCGTGGAGGGTGACCGCGGCGGCGTACCGCTCCGCGTGGTCGTCGTAGTGGGCGCGGCGCATCGAACCAAGGAACGGGTCGAGATAGCCGCGTGTGCCGGCCTTCACGTCCCGGTCGGAGGCGTCCGTCAGGGAGAAGTCGAACAGCTTGAGCTGCCAGGTGCGGTCCTTGCGGCGCTGGATGCCGAAGTTGTCCGGCTTGATGTCGCGGTGGCGCACGCCCTGCGCGGCGAGCTGGTCCAGGGCATGGAACAAGTCGTCCGCGAAGCGCTCCAGCTCGTGGTAGGTGAGCCGCCCCTTGCCACGCAGTCGCTCCCCGAGGGACTGCGCGCCGGCGTACTCCAACTCCAGGACGGTGCGCCCGCCGAGCTCCCGCAGCCCCTCGCCGCGCAGTTGGACGACGGAGCCGCCGCCGACCTTGCGCAGCGCCCGCTCCTCGGCGCGGAGCCGCCCCGCCTTCTCCTCGTCGAGAGCGACCTTGAAAACGTGCTCGTCGACCTGGGTGCGGCCGTCCTCGTCCTCCGTGGCCCGTTCAACGAGCAGGGCGCGCGCGGTGGCGCCGGTGCCCAGGACACGGCGTACCGTCCACTCCGCGTCGAGCGCCTGCCCGGGCGCCGCTTCGAGCGGGTCGACGCAGGCCGCCGCCGGTGCGTCCGGGAGGATGCTGGCGCGTTCCGCCTCGTCCAGCAGGTCCAGGAACGCCTCGGCCGAGCCGAGCCGCTCGTTGACGTCGGCGCGGGTCGCCCGGAAAACCAGGTCGTCGAGCGTGTCGGGCAGGCCGTCGGTCACCGCGAACAGGCGCAGGCCACCGTCGCTGCGGAGCCGTTCGGCGAGGTCGCTGCGCTGGGTGGCCGGCGGGCGGCCGGTGAGGATCAGGTAGGCGACCGCGCCGAGGCCGAAGATGTCCAGGTCGGCCGGGTCCGCGTACGGCTGGTCCGACTCGGGGGCGAGATAGACCCGGGCCGCGTCCTCGATCAGGGCGGCGTCGAGGGCGGAACCGCCGATGGAGCGGAAGAACGTGGCGTTGCTGTCGAAGTCCCGCGCCGCCGTCTGCCAGTCGGTGATCCGCAGCTCCGGAGCCGTCCCGTCGGCCCGGAACGACACGTACACGGAGCGTGCCGCGAGCGCCCGGTGGTAGAGCGAGCGGTTATGCGCGTAACGGACCGCCTCGGCGAGCTGCCGGACCAGGTCCAGACGGATCTCGGGCGTCAGCCTGCCGCCGTAGGTGTCCAGGTAATGATCCAGGCGGAGATCACCGTGACGATGGCGGAAGAGGATCGCCGGTCCGCCCTGGTGCTCGCGGTAGTCGAGCGCGTCGACAATGCCGCGGTGAGTAATGCCCTGCAGCACCTGGTACTCGCGGCGCGCGGCCCGTTCGGTGGCCCTGCGGGCCGCCTCCGTCGCCATCTGGCTCACCAGATAGATGCGGACCCGGCCCTCCTCCTGGACGAGACCGTCGTCCCGGGTGGCCAGGCGGTCCTCCCAAGACGGCCCGGCATCCAGCGGGTGCGACTCCATCTTCCAGGCATCGCCGAAGCGGAGGTGGGCCGTGGACTGGCGGATCCCGATCGCCTTCAGCAATTGCGGCAAGGTGTGCCGCGAGAACTCCGGCGTGATGCGCCGGTCGGGACGGTCCGGGGGCAGACCGAGGAAGTCCTGCCAGATCCGCTTCAGGCCGCTGCCGCCGTCGTCACGGCCGTAGACCTTGATCTGCTGGACCTCGTCCAGGTGACTTTCCAGGTCGGGTGACGAGAGAAATACGGCAGGTTCGACCCGCGGGACAACTCGCTCGGAGAGGCCCAGTCTGCGGGCCGCCCACTGAAGCTGGCTCTTCAGCTCCTTGGACTTCAGGTCGGTCAGGTGCAGGGGGTTGTTGATGGTCCGCATGCGGTCGGAGCCCTGGAAGTTCCAGGTCGACCCGGTGTTGCGGAGCTGCCCCGGATGCCCCTTGATCTCGACGAGGAAGAGGCCAGCGGGAACGGCGACCAGCAGATCGCACTCGTTGACGCGGCCGGACATCGCGGTGAAAGAGAACGTGGCCCAGGCGCAGTACGGCTCGGCCTGCGGCATCAGCGCGCGCACATGGTCCAGTGCATCCTGCTCCCACGGATAGGGCGAGGGGCGCTCCTGGTACCACTGCTGGGCGGGGCGCGGCGGGCCCGGCTTGGGCGCGCCGGGTCGCTGCGCCGACATGCCTCCTTGACCTGTCACCGTCCGGCCTCCCCAGGCTTCCCTCACGGACCACGATGCAAAAGTGCCTGGTCGAGCCTATCGTGCGCGGAACCGGCCGAAAGCAGACTGAGCGGGCGCGAGACCCGGCTGCCGCCCGGCACAAAAGGGTCGCCATGCGGAAGGTCCGATCGTGCAGGGTATCGGTTCACGTCCCAGGCTTCATGTCTCCACCGACGGTGCGGGGGTGGTCGGGCACGCTGGGGCACGGCTACTGGCTGATCTCACCGATGCCACCGGGCTGATCAGCGCGTACTCAACCGCGTTGAGACCGCTTCGGCCACGCGGCACCGGCCATGACCCGGGCCGGATCGCTACCGAGCTCGCGGTGATGCTCCCTGACGGCGGCGAGACCATCACGGATCTCACCGTGCTGCGCGACCAGAGCGAGGTGTTCGGCCCTGTCGCCTCGACACCGACTGCCTGGCGGCTGCTGGCTGGCGTCGACGAACGCGTACTGGAGCGCCTGCGCTCGGCCCGTGCCCAGGCACGGGAAGTGGCCTGGCTCCACGCATCCGAGACTCGCCGCGCCATACCGGCGGCGAAAGACGGCGGACAGGAACTGACCGGCCTAGTCCTGGACATCGACGCCACGCTGATCACCTGCCACTCCGAAAAGGAGGCGGCCGCACCAACCTACAAAGGCGGCTTCGGCTTCCACCCCCTGGTGCGTTTCCTGGCCAACACCGGCGAGGGCCAGTTGCCGCCGGTTGGTTCTGCCCACTAGTGAAAGCTAGCCCAAAGTTAGGCAGTCTCCTCGCAGGGTGATGCAAAGTTCATGGAACTGGGCGCTGAATTCGGTTGTATTGACGCCGAGCGGCCCGTTCGGCCGGGGTACCGAACGCGGCTGGGCGACGTCAGGTCCGCCTGAACAACACCAGTCCTGCCGGTCTGGACCGGCAGGCTGCCGGGCTAGGGTTTGTACGAGATATGGGAGCCGAAGCGCGCGGTCTGAGAATCTGCCGTGGGTGCCCCAGCTGGGCCGTCCGAGAGCGGCCGGCAGCAGCCGCGAATAACTAACAAACGACCAAGAGGGCGCGGCAGTCGGACGCCCTCTTGGAGAAATCCCGCGCGCCGGACGCCGTGCAACGACGGACCAAAACTGGTCTGCGGCCGTGGACCATCTGTGGACTCCGTCCAGCCCCTTGCATGACGCAAGACCTCGACCAGCAACGATGCTGGGTTCCCGAACGCCCTCCGGAGCCGTGTGCGCAGGTTCGAATCCTGCCGGGGGCACCTTGTACGAGGTGCCAAAAGACCCCGCCACCAGCGAAGACGCTGAGTGCGGGGTCTTTGCGTATGCGCAGGCGTGTGTCGCCGAAAGTGGGCGTAGGACGGGGTCTGTGGACAATACGTGGACAGGATCTTGAGCCATCGGCCCAGGTCAGCCCCCGAAAACAGCGAAGGCCCCCGGACAGGTCCAGGGGGCCAGGATCGCAGAACTCCGCGGGCCGTCACTCGTACGCGCGCAGCAGGTCCTCGATGCGGCGGTTGGCGACCTCCTGCCGGCCGTCGATGCACTTGGCGTACCGACTCAGCAGCACCTCTGCACTGTGGCCGCCGTTCGGCAACCTCGGTGGCGTTCAGCCACGTCGAAGCCTCACGCGGAGGTCCTGGTGCCGGTGGAAGGTAGCGCCGGTCCGTCAAGCCTGTGCGCCCGATGCCGCTGGGTCGGCAGCGATGCGCAGCAGGAACTACACAGCAAGCGTCGCCAGCGCGGACGACCGGCATCGGTGGCGCCAAGCGCCACCAAGACAGTGCGGTCTGCAAGAAGGGGAAGACACCAGCCGACGCGAACGCCACTGGGGCCGCTGGCTCCTGGCCGGGCTGGCCCGGTATGCCTGACGACACGCCGGGCCCGCCGTATGGCGTTGGCTACCACCAGATGAGTACGTATCCGTTGGCGCCGTTTGCGGCAGGTGTGGCTGGAGTTTCCCTCGCGCCGTCACCGCCCAGGCTCACACCCGGCGGCGCGGGCACAATGCCGTTGACCCCCGGGCTGCCCCCCTGGCCGGCATTTGGTCCAGGGTTCTCGAAGGCGTAACGCTGGCCGGCCGCGCCCTGATAGGCCAACCCACCGGTCGGACAGTCCCCGTTCCCGCCGGGAGTGGGCACGGGGGGAAATGCGAAGGCCCCGCCGGCGCCGCCGTTGGCGCTCGCGAGTATCTGGCCGCCGGGGCCGCTCACGGTGCTATCCGACCCGGCTGTGCCGGGCATAAGCGGCGGCCCGCCGGTCCCGCCCTGACCGACGGTTACCTCGTACGCCGAACCCGGCTGCACGGGTACGGCGCACCAGGCGAGGCCACCAGCACCTCCGCCAGCGCCGACAGTGATGTCTCCGAGTAGTCCACCACCACCGCCGCCGGCGCCCCACAACTGGACGAAGACCTTGGTGACCCCGGCGGGCGGGACGAATTCCCTGCTGCTGGCGAATAGCAACAGGTCGTGCTCGGCACCGGGCCCGGGAGGACCAGGCGGTCCTGGGGGTCCTGGGGGTCCGGG
>NZ_JARAVK010000272.1:0-11793 GCF_033792765.1 Streptomyces sp. PA03-6a
TAAAGAACAGGTCCAGGGCCGCGACGGGTCGGGGGTGGGCACGAAGGCGCCCACCGAGTACTCGCCGGAGTCGTCGGCGGTGGCGTCCTCGCGCACGACGGGGATCGCCCACGTGGTGGCCGCGTCCTCGCCGGCGGCCGGGCCGCCGGGCGCCTCCGCGGGGGCGACCGTTATCGGCACGCCGGTCGGCTCGGGCGCGTAGCCGTGGCCCGGGGCGGCGAGCGGGTCGGCTCCGGGCTCGGTCATGGACAGCTGCGCCGCGAAGGACACCTGCATGGTCTGGTCGGCGTCGTACTCGCCGTGGGGCAGGGGCTCCCACACCCCGTGCCCAGGGGTGAATCCCCCGCCGTGCGGCAGGGGGGACCCCGCCTGCGGCTGGTCGGTCATGCGCCCGTCCGGTGTCCTGTCGTCGTACACGTCGTCACTCATGCCAGTGCCCTCCCCAGCGCGCGGCGGGCCAGTGCGGCCACCGTACGCCGCAGCTGGACGGCCGCGGGGGGCAGTTCGGGGGCCGTGGTGCCGTCCGGGGCCGGCAGGGGGTCGGGGATGCAGGCGGCGGCGACGTACTCGCCGAAGGCCGTGAGGGCCTCCGGTGCCAGCGTCCGCTCGCCGTCCCAGTCGATCAGCCCGGCGACCCAGCGTTCGGCCTCGAGCGGCCGCAGCGGCACCGGTGCGACAGCTCCCACCGCGCAGCGTACGCCCCGGCGGGCGGGGTCGAGGACGACGGCGACGGACGCGATGGCGCGGCCGGGCCCGGTGCGGCCGGTGGCCTTGAGGAACGTCTGCGGCGCGTGCAGCAGCGGGACCCGGACGTACGCCAGGACCTCGCCCGGCCGCAGCGGGTCCATGGCGGTGAGCAGGTGGCTGACCGGCAGCTCGCGGTTGCCGTCCGGGCCGGCGACGAGGACGGAAGCCTCCAGGGCGGCCAGCACGGGCAGCGAGTCGCCGGTGGGGGCGGCGCCGGCGATGTTGCCGCCGAGCGTGCCCGCGTTGCGGATCTGCGGGGGTCCGGCGGCGCGGGCGGCGGCGGCCAGGGCGGGGATGAGCGCGGCGAAGTCCGGGCGGCCCATGCGGGCGTGGGTGAGGCCGGCGCCGAGCAGCGCCGCGCCGTCCGCGTACTGCCACCCGCGGATCTCGCTGATCCGCCCGAGCCCGACCAGTCCCGCGGGGCGCAGCAGCCCGGAGTTCACGGCCGCCATGAGGTCGGTGCCTCCGGCGACGGGCACGGCTGTGGGCGTGGCGGCCAAGGCCGCCACGGCCTCGTCGAGCGAGGTCGGCAACGCCACATTGCGCGCTGCCTGCCGTGCGTACGTGCTCACGCAGCTGCCCCTTCCCCGGCTGTCCGCGGTGCGGTAGCCGTACGGTACGTGCTGACAGCCCGGACGTGGCAACTCTGGCACATCTTCCGGGGTGATCAACGCGAGGGTCGCAAAGGAGAACCCGCCTTCCGGATGGCACCCCGTCCGGTATGCGTCTTTCTCCAGGTTGCAACGGGAATGGCCTCCTTCATGCGCCTTGCCGTGATTGGCCAGACCACCTTGCCATTTCCCGCGTCGACCGGCCCCGGGTTGTGGCAGGCCTCACACGATCGGGGGCGGCCCCTCGATCGGGCGTCCGATGACGCCCGGACGCCGCTGCCACGGCAGCGGACCGCCCGGCGGACGGTATTCGACCCCCAGTGCGTCAAGTCGCCCGTAGTGGGTGGTCATTCGCGCGGCGAAGCCCTCGTGGTCGCGGGCGGCGGGCCGGGGCAGCCGGCTCCAGACCGTCTCGGCGAAGGCGGCGAGCCGCGGGAAGGCCATGTAGTCCACCGCGCGGACCGAATCCATCGTCTCCGTCCAGATGTTGGCCTGCGCGCCGATGACGTGGGCGGCCTCCCCGGCGGTGAGGCCGTCCGGGACGGGCTCGAAGCGGTAGACGTCCTCCAGGGTGCGGACGTGCGCGATCGGCACCGGCTCGTCCTCGCCGTCCGACTGCCGCCAGTCCAGGTAGACCTGGCTCTCCGGGCACATCACGACGTCGTGGCCGGCCCGGGCCGCCGCGATCCCGCCCGCGTAGCCGCGCCAGGAGGAGACGGCGGCGCCCTCGGCCAGTCCGCCCTCCAGGATCTCGTCCCAGCCGATCAGCCGGCGGCCGCGCGCGCTCAGCCAGGTGTCGAAGTGCCGGACGAACCAGCTCTGCAACTCGTCCTCGTCGCGCAGCCCCAGCTCCTTGATGCGGGCCTGGACGGTGGCGGAGGCGCGCCACTGGTCCTTGGGGCACTCGTCGCCGCCGATGTGGACGAACTCCGAGGGGAAGACCTCCAGGAGCTCGGTGAGCACGTCCTCGTAGAAGCGCACGGTGGCCTCGGTGGGCGCCAGCACGTTCGGGTTGATGCCCCAACTGGTCAGCACCGGCAGGGCGCCGGTGTCCACCACGTCGGTGTTGCCGAGTTCCGGGTAGGCGGCGATGGCGGCCTGCGAGTGGCCGGGGACGTCGATCTCCGGCACGACCGTCACGTGCCGCTCGGCCGCGTACGCCACGATCTCGCGGAGGTCGTCCTGCGTGTAGTAACCGCCGTGCGGGCGTTCGTCCCACAACGGGGACTCCCGCAGCCCCACCTTGGTCCGGCCGCGCCAGGCACCGACCTCGGTCAGGCGCGGGTGGCGGCGGATCTCCACCCGCCAGCCCTGGTCGTCGGTCAGGTGCAGGTGGAGCACGTTCAGCTTGTGCGCGGCCAGCAGGTCGACGTAGCGCAGGACGACGTCCTTGGGCATGAAGTGCCGTGCCACGTCCAGCAGTACGCCGCGCCACGCGAACCGCGGGGCGTCCTCGACCGTGCAGTGCGGCAGGCGCCAGTCGCGCCCCGGCAGCGGCGCGCGGCGGAAGGCGTCGGCCCCGAGCAGCTGCCGTACGGTCTGGGCGCCCCAGAACACCCCCGCCGCTCCCCCGCCGGCGATGCGGACGCCGTCCCCGGCGGACACCGTCAGGCGGTGGCCCTCCGCGCCGAGGCGCCCGGTCACGTCGGGGTCGAGGCGGAGCGTGATGGTGCCGGGCGTGCCCGCGGGCGGCGGCGGCAGCGGGAGCCCGGTGGCGGCGCCGACCGTGGCGCGCAGCCAGTGCGCGGTCCCTTCCGTGCCGGGGCCGGCGTCCAGGGTGGTGCCGGGGCCCAGGTCGACGTGACCGCCGTCGGCGTGCCGGTGCGCCTCGACGGGCGCCGGGATGAGGTCCATGGCGCCCATCCTGCCGCGCCCGCGGCAACTGGAATAGACCAATCGCCGATTTCCGGCCCGCTCCGGCCGGACGCGGGGAGCCGTCAGCCGCGGGCCCGGCGGTCCCGGTTCAGCGCGAGGACGGGGATCAGCATGCCGACGACGCACCACAGGAGGTGGCTCACGGTCACCGCGGACCACAGCGCCGCGGAGGTCGCCTGCGCCACGGAGAGGGCCACGACGGTGCCGATGAGGGCGACGACGGCGGTCAGTTGGAGGACGACGTGCCGGCTGGGCAGCACGTCGCGCTGCAGGAAGGTGTCGCCGTACCACCAGCGCACCGCGCGGGCGGCGCCCAGCAGCACCACCACGGCGCCCGCCGCGACGCCCAGGACGGCCGGAAGCGGCCACGGGGTGCCGTCGGCTGCGGCGGCCGCCGCCAGGCCGGTGGCGGCGATGGGCAGCACGGCCAGGTGGGCCGCCACGGTCAGGGCCACGGCCCGGGCGCGGGCCGGGTCCCCGTTCAACTCGGCGCGGGCCAAAGCACGTACGGTCTGCAACCGCCCCAGGCCGGTACTGCCGGAACGACGGGCCTGCAGCAGCCACAGCGCGCCCGCCAGCGCCGCCAGCACGCCCACCCCGCCGGCCAGCACCTCCGGTTCGGCGAACAGCACCAGCGCGGCCACCAGCAGCACGGGCACGAGCCGCGGCCACCGGCGCCGCCCCGCCACGTCCGCGGGCGCGGCACCGAGCTCCAGGGCGCGGGCCACCACGGTGCGGCGTTCGGCCTGGGCGGCGGGGCGGACGGAGAGGTCCAGCGCCCGTGCGAGCGCGACCTGGGCCTCGGCCTCGCGGGGCGCGATCAGGACCGCCCGCCGGGCGGCGGCGACCGCCTCGGGGCCACGGGAGAGCATCCGGCAGGAGTCGGCCACCAGCACGTGGGCGCGCCATTCGCGGGGGTCGGCGGCGACGACCCGCCTGCCGAGCCCGAGGGCGGCGTGCGCGTCGCCGAGCATCAGCAGGACGAGCCCGGCCAGCAGCGGCGGGTCGGGGTCGCCGCGCTCCGCGTGCGCCAGCGCCCAGTCGACGGCCTCCCGGGCCCGGTCGGCCCGCCGCTCGTACGCGAAGACCCTGGCCCGTACGAGGTAGCCGAAGCTGCCGTTGCGGGCGACGAAGGCGTCGTCGACGAGCGAGTGCGCCATCTCGAAGCGCCCCCGCTCGCACAGCCCGAAGACCCGGTCCGCCGTGACGGCGTCGTCCTGCGCCATGTCCCCCCGAACGCGCGAAGTACGGCCGCCGTGCCGCGGCCGTACCTGCCGGGTGCCGTGGCGGCCGCTACTTGCCGCTCTTGTCCTTGTCCTTGTCCCCGCCACCGGTGGGCATGGATTCGAAGATCTCCTTGCACATCGGGCAGACCGGGTACTTCTTGGGGTCCCGGCCGGGCACCCAGACCTTGCCGCAGAGCGCGACCACCGGCGATCCGGAGAGCGCGCTCTCCATGATCTTGTCCTTCTGAACGTAGTGCGCGAAGCGCTCGTGGTCGCCATCGCCGTTCGACACCTGCGGGGTCGGTTCGACGAGGGTGCCGGTGCCCGCCCCGCGCTCGGGCTCGAGAGTGCTCATGGCACGCAAGCCTAATTCAGAGACGGATCGTCCGGATACGTCGCGACCATCGCGAGTTCGCTGCGCTGCCTGCGCAGCACGGAGCGCCACAGCTGCTCGGGGTCCGGGGAGAAGACGTCCCCCGGTTCGGACTCCACCACGTACCAGGCGCCCTCGACGAGCTCGTCCTCCAGCTGTCCGGGCCCCCATCCGGCGTACCCGGCGAAGATACGCAGGGAACCCAGCTCGGCCGCGAGGAGCTCCGGCGGCGCCTCCAGGTCGACCAGGCCGATCGCGCCGTACACCCGGCGCCAGCCGAGCGGCTCCCCGTCCTCGCCGTCCCGCGGCTCCCCGGGCACCACGGCCAGGCCCAGCGCGGAGTCCAGCGAGACCGGCCCTCCCTGGAAGACGACCGGGGGCGCGCCCGCCAGACCGGCCCAGGTCTCCAGGACGTCGCCGACCCCGACGGGCGTGGGGCGGTTGAGGACGACGCCGAGGGACCCCTCCTCGTCGTGGTCGAGGAGGAGCACCACCGCCCGGTCGAAGTTCGGGTCCGCGAGCGCGGGCGTCGCGACGAGCAGTCTGCCGGTGAGCGATGACACTTCGGTCATGGTCAACATGATCCCGCATTCCGCCGCCGCGCGGGGTGGCAACGGCGCCCTTTCCGGACCGGGCCCGGCGCACGGGGCGCGCCGCCGGCGACCCTCCGGAGGCGCGCGACCGCACAGGGTGCTGTAGCGAAGCCATTACATGAGTGGGACCTCACAGGCCTCTCCCCGGCGCCGGAAGGCCGATTACCATTTCCCCTTGGTGCCTGCGGGGACCTAGCTTCCTTTCTGCCCGTCTCCAGGAACGCGAGAGCAATGACCGGCCTTAACGACGTACTGCTCGTCCACGGCGGCACCCCCCTCGAGGGGGAGATCCATGTCCGCGGCGCGAAGAACCTCGTGCCGAAGGCGATGGTGGCCGCGCTGCTGGGCAGCGAACCCAGCCGGCTGCGCAACGTGCCCGACATCCGCGACGTGCGCGTGGTGCGGGGCCTGCTCCAGCTGCACGGGGTGACGGTGCAGGCCGGTGAGGAGCCCGGGGAACTGGTGCTCGACCCGTCCAAGGTGGAGAGCGCGAACGTCGCCGACATCGACGCGCACGCGGGCTCCTCGCGGATCCCGATCCTGTTCTGCGGCCCCCTGCTGCACCGCCTCGGCCACGCCTTCATCCCGGGCCTGGGCGGCTGCGACATCGGCGGCCGGCCGATCGACTTCCACTTCGACGTGCTGCGCAAGTTCGGCGCCGTCATCGAGAAGCGCCCCGAGGGCCAGTACCTGGAGGCCCCGCAGCGGCTGCGCGGCTGCAAGATCGAGCTCCCGTACCCGTCGGTCGGCGCGACCGAGCAGGTGCTGCTGACGGCCGTCCTGGCCGAGGGCGTCACCGAGCTGAGCAACGCCGCGATCGAGCCGGAGATCGAGGACCTCATCTGCGTCCTGCAGAAGATGGGCGCCATCATCACGATGGGCACCAACCGGACCATCCACATCACCGGCGTGGACAAGCTCGGCGGCTACAACCACCGCGCCCTCCCGGACCGCCTGGAGGCCGCCTCCTGGGCCTGCGCGGCCCTGGCCACCGAGGGCAACGTCTACGTCCGCGGCGCCAGCCAGCGCGAGATGATGACCTTCCTCAACGTCTTCCGCAAGGTGGGCGGGGCCTTCGAGGTCGACGACCACGGCATCCGCTTCTGGCACCCCGGCGGCCCGCTGAACGCCATCGCCCTGGAGACCGACGTCCACCCCGGCTTCCAGACCGACTGGCAGCAGCCCCTGGTCGTGGCCCTCACGCAGGCCTCGGGCCTGTCCATCGTCCACGAGACGGTGTACGAGTCCCGGCTGGGCTTCACCTCGGCGCTCAACCAGATGGGCGCCCACATCCAGCTCTACCGCGAGTGCCTGGGCGGCACCCCCTGCCGCTTCGGACAGCGCAACTTCCTGCACTCCGCGGTCGTCAGCGGCCCCACCCGGCTGCAGGGCGCCGACCTGGTCATCCCCGACCTGCGAGGCGGCTTCTCGTACCTCATCGCGGCCCTGGCGGCGCAGGGCACCTCCCGGGTGCACGGCATCGACCTGATCAACCGCGGCTACGAGAACTTCATGGGCAAGCTGGAGAAGCTCGGCGCGAAGGTCGAGCTGCCCGCCGCGGACTGACCCGGCGCCCGGCCCACCGCCCGGAACACACGAAGGGCGGCCTCCCCGCGGGGAGGCCGCCCTTTCGGTTGTCGCGGTAGGCGCGGAACTACTTGCCCTTGGCGGCTTCCTTGAGCTTCGAGCCCGCGGAGACCTTCACGCTGTAGCCGGCCGGGATCTGGATCGGGTCACCGGTCTGCGGGTTGCGCGCGGTGCGCGCGGCGCGGTGGCTGCGCTCGAAGGTGAGGAAGCCGGGGATGGTGACCTTCTCGTCGCCCTTGGCGACGATCTCGCCGACGACCTCGGCGAACGCGGCCAGAACGGCGTCGGCGTCCTTGCGGGTCACCTCGGCGCGCTCGGACAGCGCGGCCACCAGCTCACTGCGGTTCATCTAAGTACTCCTTGCATGGAAACCCCCAACGTCGACCGTCGGGGAAGACGCATTGTGAAGACGCTCATCGCGCTTCTGCGGTGCGGCCCTCACCGCCCAGGTACGCATCCTGCCCCTATTTCTGGGGGAAACGCCAATCCGGCACCCGGGAGAGTCACACAAAAAGCGGGACGTGTGCGGCTCGATGACGCTCCGTCGTTACGGCGTCGCGGTGAGGCCCTGCGACTTGGCGGCCTCGCGGACGGCACCGGCGACGGCGCCCGCGACCTTGTCGTTGAAGACGCTCGGGATGATGTAGTTCGGGTTGAGCTCGTCCTCGGTGACGACGTCCGCGAGGGCGGTCGCCGCCGCGAGCATCATCTCGGTGTTCACCGTGCGGCTCTGGGCGTCCAGCAGGCCGCGGAAGACGCCGGGGAAGACCAGCACGTTGTTGATCTGGTTCGGGAAGTCGCTGCGGCCCGTGGCGACCACCGAGGCGGTCTCCCGGGCGACCGCCGGGTCCACCTCGGGGTCGGGGTTGGCCAGGGCGAAGACGATGGCGCCGTCGGCCATGGCCGCGACGTCCCCGCCGTCCAGGACGTTGGGGGCGGAGACGCCGATGAAGACGTCCGCGCCGCGCACGGCCTCCTTCAGGGTCCCGGTGATCTCCTCCGGGTTGGTGTTGTCGGCGATCCAGCGCAGCGCCGTCCCGGGGCCGGCGGCGACCAGGTCCTCCCGGCCGCTGTGCACGACGCCGTGGATGTCCGCCACGACGGCGTGCTTGACGCCCGCCGCGAGCAGCAGCTTGAGGATGGCCGTGCCGGCGGCGCCCGCACCCGACATGACGACCCGTACGTCGCCGATCTGCTTGCCGACCACGCGCAGCGCGTTGGTCAGCGCCGCGAGCACCACGATGGCGGTGCCGTGCTGGTCGTCGTGGAAGACCGGGATGTCCAGGGCCTCGCGCAGCCGGGCCTCGATCTCGAAGCAGCGGGGCGCCGAGATGTCCTCCAGGTTGATGCCGGCGAAGCCGGGGGCGATCGCCTTGACGATCTCCACGATCGCGTCGGTGTCCTGGGTGTCCAGGCAGATCGGCCAGGCGTCGATGCCCGCGAAGCGCTTGAACAGGGCCGCCTTGCCCTCCATGACCGGCAGCGCGGCCTTCGGCCCGATGTTGCCCAGGCCCAGCACGGCCGAGCCGTCGGTGACCACCGCGACGCTGTTGCGCTTGATGGTCAGCCGGCGGGCGTCCTCGGGGTTCTTGGCGATCGCCATGCAGACCCGGGCCACACCGGGGGTGTAGACCATGGAGAGGTCGTCACGGTTGCGGATGGGGTGCTTCGACGCCATCTCGATCTTGCCGCCGAGGTGCATCAGGAACGTGCGGTCGGAGACCTTGCCGATCGCGACGCCCTCGATCTGCGCCAGCTTGGCGACGATCTCGTCCGCGTGGGCCGTCGAGGTGGCCGCGATGGTCACGTCGATCCGCAGCTTCTCGTGGCCGGAAGCGGTCACGTCGAGGCCGTGGACTGCGCCACCAGAGGCTTCCACGGCCGTGGTGAGCTGGCTGACCGCGGATCCGCTCGCGGGTACCTCCAGCCGCACCGTGATTGAGTACGAGACGCTCGGCGCCGTTGCCATGGCCGCTGTTCCTCCGCTGTCGCTGGTTGTGCGCCCTCGATGCTGCCACCTACTGGTGGGTACGCGTAAACCCGGGGGCCCCACAACAGAATGTCGAGTAGCGAGGGGGGTCAACGGAAGCATGTGTGCTTAATGTTCCCCCACCCGCCACCGGAACGGCGCACACGGACGGAATGACAATCCCGGATCGTTTGTTAGCCTGGGTGAGGCACCGGCTCGATCCAAGCCCCCGGGCCCAACCATAGGCGCTTCGAGCGCCCACTTGCCGCGAGGCGAGCATGGCGGGTCGGTGTCACATGCGTCCGGCGGGGCGCCCCTCCGGGAGGGGCGCCCCGCCGTTGTCATGAGGACGGTTCAGTCCCGCAGCAGGTCCGGGACGCCGGCGCCGTCCGGCAGGTCGCGGGCGCCGGAGAGCACCGTCAGCCGCTGCGTGGCCCGGGTCAGCGCCACGTACAGCACCCGCAGCCCCGCCGGGGACTCGTCCGCGATCTCCGCGGGCGAGACGACCAGCGTCGCGTCGTACTCCAGCCCCTTGGCCTCCAGGCTGCCCAGCGCCACGACGCGCTCGCCCAGCCCCGCCAGCCAGCCCCGGGCCTCCTCACGGCGGCCCATGGCCACGACCACGCCCACCGTGCCCTCGACCTCGTCCAGCAGCCGCTCCGCCTCCGCGCGCACCGCCTCGCCCGTGCCGCCGTCGGCGGTCACCGCGAACCGGGGCACCAGCCCCGTCGAACGCACCGCGCGCGGCGACTCGCTGCCCGGCATGGCCAGCGCCAGCACCTTCGCCGCCAGGTCCGCGATCTCGGCCGGGTTGCGGTAGTTCACGGTGAGGGTGAAACGGCGGCGCGGACGCGTCCCCAGGGCCTCGTCACGGGCCAGGGCCGCCTCGTCCGGGTCGGTCCACGAACTCTGCGCGGGGTCGCCGACCACCGTCCAGGTCGCGGCACGGCCCCGGCGGCCCACCATGCGCCACTGCATCGGGGTGAGGTCCTGCGCCTCGTCGACGATCACGTGCGCGTACTCCGTGCGCTCCGCGTCCAGCCGGTCCTGCCGGCTGCGCCGCCCGGCCGCCATCCGGTCGGCGAAGGTGGTGACCTCCTCCAGACCGGTCAGCTGGTCCAGCGGGTCCGCCTCCCGGGTGCGCACCTTCGGCGGCGGGCCCAGCAAGGCCTCCAGCTCGTCCAGCATCGCGACGTCGTGCACGGACAGCGCCCCGTTGCCCGCGGGGTCCAGCCGGCGCAGCGAGCGCGCCACCCGGCGCACCTCGGGCGGCGTCAGGACCCGCCGCGCCCAGCGTCCCAGCCGCTTCTCGTCGGAGAGCGCCGCCAGCACCCCGCGCGGGGTCAGCACCGGCCACCAGGCGGCCAGGAAGTCCACGAACTCCTGCTCGGTGGAGACGTCCTCGTCGAAGCCCTGCCGCTCCTCGGCGGCCAGCTCCGGGTCCTCGAACCGGCGCCCGGCCTTGCGCCACAGCGCGTCCAGCAGCAGACGGCGGGCCCGGGGCCGCAGCAGGTTCACCGGCGCCGTGCCGCTCAGCACGGCGTGCCGGATCCCGGACAGCTCCTCGGCGTCCAGCTCCAGCCGCCGCCCGAACGCCACCACCCGCAGCCGGTCCGGGCACCGCCCCTGCCCGGACCCGTGCTCCAGCACGCCCCGGGCCGCCTTGCGCAGCACCCTCAGCATCCGCAGCGAGCCCTTGATCCGGGCGACCGCCGGATCGTCGTACGTGGTCGCCTCGGCACCGTCCACGAGCGAGCCCACAGCGCGGATCGCGACCTGCCCCTCCTCGCCCAGCGAGGGCAGCACGCCCTCGGTGTACGCCACCAGCAGCGGCGTCGGGCTGACCACCAGGATCCCGCCCGCGTACCGGCGCCGGTCCTGGTACAGCAGGTACGCCGCCCGGTGCAGGGCCACGGCCGTCTTCCCCGTGCCGGGCCCGCCGGTCACCTCCGTGACGGAGGCTGCGGGGGCCCTGATCACCACGTCCTGCTCCGCCTGGATGCTGGAGACGATGTCCCGCATCGTGTGGCTGCGCGCCTGGCCCAGCGCGGCCATCAGCGCGCCGTCGCCCACCACCGGCAGCCCCGTCCTCAGCTCCGGGCGCAGCAGGTCGTCCTCGACGCCCAGCACCTTGCGGCCCTTGGAGCGGATGACGCGCCGCCGCACGACCCTGCCGGGCGCGACCGGCGTCGCCCGGTAGAACGGCGCCGCCGCGGGCGCCCGCCAGTCGATCACCAGCGGCGCGTAGTCCGCGTCCAGCACGCCCAGCCGGCCGATGTGCAGGGTCTCGGCGACCTCCGCCGTCCCGTCGGGCCGGATCGCGTCATCGGCGGGCTCCACGGAGGTGTACGCACCGTCCGGGCCCTTCTTGCCGTCCTTGCCCAGCAGCAGGTCGATCCGGCCGAAGAGGAAGTCCTCGAACTCCGCGTTCAGGCGGTTCAGGTGCAGCCCCGCCCGGAACACCTGGGCGTCGCGCTCCGCCAGCGCGCCCGGCGTGCCGACCTGGCCGCGCTTGACGGCGTCGTCCATGAGGAACTCCGCCTCGTGGATCTTCTCCTCGAGCCGGTCGTACACCCGGTCCAGATGCGTCTGCTCGACTGCGATCTCCGTGTCCCGGACCGCTGCCACGCAGGACCCCCTTCTTCCACTTCCGTACGTCACGCGCCGCGCGCGCCGCCCCGGCGTACGGGGCAGCCTGTCACCGTACGCCAACCAGGCGTTTCCCGCCCACTCGGCAAGTGCCCCCCGAAGCGTCCGGGGTACCCCGCGCCGCCCCGTGCGGGTGCGTCGTGGTTGCCGTTGGGGTTTCTCC
>NZ_JARAVK010000273.1:0-11593 GCF_033792765.1 Streptomyces sp. PA03-6a
CCCCTTCGGGCGTCTGCGTCGAGCGGCGACCGCGCCGCCCCCGTGCTGACCGTGCTCCCCGCATGACTCAACGATCCCGGGAAAGGGCGATGATCACCAGGCCCGTCCCCAGCCTGTGGATAACTTCCGCCGCCGCATGATCACCGCGCGATCGCCGCTCGACGCAGACGCCCGAAGGGGGCGCCCGGGGAGGGCGCCCCGGCCGGTCAGCCCGGGTAGACGGGCGAGCTGGCCTTGGGCGCGACTTCCTTCCAGTTGGAGTCGGGCTGCAGCCGGAAGACCCCGCCATCGAGCTCCGCCAGCAGCGGCTTGTCCTGGCGCTCCGAGGCCGCGACCGACGTCACGCCGCTGATGCCCGGCAGGCTCGGCGTGGACGCGCCCGAGCCGTCCGCGTCCACGTACTGGATCTGCGGCACTCCCCCGGCCTCGCGTCCCACGACGACCACCCGGCTGACCCCGGCCCAGGACGCCGCCTTGACGTCCTCGAGCTGCGGCGCGACGCTGCGCAGCTCCGCCACCGTGATCCGCGGGTCGTCGGCGGTCCCGGTGCGCTCGATCCGCCCGAGCCGCAGTGTGGTGTGGTCGCCGTCATGGACCAGCAGGGCGATGCGCACGCCGTCGGCCGCGACCCGTAGTGATTCGATGCGCCCGTCGCCGAGTTCCGGCACGGCGACGGGCACAGGAGTGCCGGCGCCGTCGCGCAGCATCAGCAGTTGCGGCTGCTTCGGGTTGCGGTCGGCGATCCAGAGGTCGCCGTAGCCGTCCCAGCTGGGCGTGGTGAGGCGGTTCTTCGGGTCGGTGGCCTGGCTGCGCAGGACGACGGGGCCGAGCTGGGCGTCGGCGCTCAGCCCGGTCACGTAGAGGCTCGCACCGTCCTCGCTGAGGGCGGCGGCGTACTGCTCGTCGCGCCGCACGGCGGCGGAGCCCATCTTGAACGGGCCGGTGCCGAGGGGGCCCGCCACCGCGGTGGGCTGGGTGTCCGCGCCGCTGAGGCTGACGAGGTGGTGGTCCGCGTCGATGAAGTACTGCTCCCGGCTCTCCCCCACGAGCTTGCCCGGTGCGTACGCTCCGGCGTCGTCGCGCCGGAGCGAGCACAGGCTGCGGCCCGCCGGGCCCTGGAGTTCGACCGAGGGCACGGGTGTGGAGGACATGCCCTGGACGGTCTCGATCAGCTGGGCGGCCATCCGCTCGCACCGGGCACCGTCGCCGCCGGGGGACCGGTTGAGCGTCACCGTCACGCGCTGGGAGTCGTCGATCTCGACCTTGGTGGCCCGGATGCCCGTGGGGAACGCCGAGACGACGACCGGTTCCAGCCAGTCGGTGGGTCCGGCGAGCAGGGCGTTGACGGTGGTGCTGAGCGCGTTGATGCGCTTGCGCAGGTAGATCGGGTCGGCGACGAGGGCGTTCCGGCCGGCGGCGGCCTCTTCGGGGCCCGGCCCGGGGGAGGCGAAGTAGAACGTGTCGACGGAGCGGTAGAAGCGCTGGAAGTCGGCCTCGCTGAGCACCAGGCCGTCACCGACGCCGGCGATGCGCCATTCGCCCTTCTCCTTGGTCAGGCGTATGCCGGTGCTGAAGGAGCCGTCCTCGGCGCGGTAGGCGTGCCGTCCGTCGACGGTGGCGACCCTGTCGCCGGTGAGGGTGATCTGGGTGCTGCCGCCGTCCTTGCCGTCGGCTATCGGCGCGCCGGGTTCCTGCACCTGGGAGGGTCCGCCGGCGAGGATGGTGATCCCGGACTCGGGTTTCCAGCGCTTGGCCTGGTCCTTGGTCATGTAGAGCTTGGCGGTGGCGTAGTCGGCCTCGTCGCTCGTGGTGGCTTCGAGGAAGCCGTTGACGATGTCGCGGGGGTTCTCGCCGCCTTGCGGTTTGACGCCGAAGACCCGGACCTGGGCGTCGGTGTCGGCGTGCTTCTCGCCGCCGCCGACCTTGTGCACCTCGCCGCTGCTGGGCATGGACGCGCAGCCCGTGAGCAGCACCAGTGCGCACAGGAGCACGCCCGCAGCGGCCGGCCTCGGAAGGCCGCCCCCCTTCGCACGCATCAGTCCTCGTCCTCCCGCGCCTGGTCCGCTGTCGTGGGGTGGGTGACCGTCCCGCTGCCCGCGCGGTGCCCGACGACCCGTGCGCCGTTGCCGGGCAGGGCCGCGGGGTCTGCGGCCGGGGGTCGCGGTGGGCTGAGCGGCATCGAGGGGATGGCGGGCGCGGCGAAGCGCGGCGCCGGGAAGCCGTGGTGTGCGGAGGCCGGGGACGCGGCGGCGTCCAGCGCGGTGGCACCTGCGGGCATGCCGCGGTGGGAGAGCGCGGAGGCGAGGTCGCGGTTGCGGCGGGAGTCCTCGGGTTCGAGGGCGATCGGTGATCCGCGCAGGCTGTCGGCGCCGGTACGGGGCAGGGTCAGCCGGAACTGGGAGCCGCCGCCGGGCTCGCCCCAGGCCTGGAGCCAGCCGCCGTGCAGGCGGGCGTCCTCCAGGGCGATGGACAGGCCGAGGCCGGTGCCGCCGGTGGTGCGGGCGCGTGCGGGGTCGGCGCGCCAGAAGCGGTTGAAGACGCGGGTGGCCTCGCCGGGCTTGAGGCCGACGCCGTAGTCGCGCACGGCGACGGCGACGGCGCCTCCGGCGGAGGCCATGCGGACGTGGACGTCCTGGCCCTCGCCGTGTTCGACGGCGTTGACGACGAGGTTGCGCAGGACGCGTTCGACGCGGCGGGCGTCGGCCTCGACGGTGACGGGCTGCTCGTCCCCGTGGACGACGATGCGGCTGCCCTTGCGCTCGGCGAGCGGTTCGGCGCCGTCCACGACGCGCCGCACGACGTCGCGCAGGTCGACGGGTTCGGCCTCCAGGGCGGCGGCGCCCGCGTCGAAGCGGCTTATCTCCAGGAGGTCGGAGAGCATCGACTCGAAGCGGTCGAGCTGGTTCTGCAGCAGCTCGGCGGAGCGGGCGGTGGCGGGGTCGAAGTCCTCGCGGGCCTCGTGGATGACGTCGGCGGCCATGCGGACGGTGGTCAGGGGGGTGCGCAGCTCGTGGGAGACGTCCGAGACGAAGCGGCGCTGCATCCGGGACAGGTCTTCCAACTGCTGGATCTTGACCTGGAGGGTCTGCGCCATCTTGTTGAAGGACTCTCCCAGGCGGGCGATGTCGTCCTCGCCGGTGACCTTCATGCGTTCCTGGAGGTGTCCGGCGGCGAGCCGTTCGGAGATCCGGGCGGCCATGCGGACGGGCGTCACGACCTGCCGGACGACGAGCCAGGCGATGGCGCCGAGCAGTACGACGACGAAGATCCCTGCGGTGGCCAGGGTGCCCTTGACCAGGCCGAGGGTCTTCTCCTCCTGGTCGAAGGGGAAGAGGTAGTACAGCTGGAAGGGGTTGCCGTTGGGGTCGCTGAGGCGCTGGCCGACGATGAGGGCGGGCTCGCCGTCGGGCTCGCTGTCGCTCTTCATCGAGATGTAGCGCTCGAAGACGTCGGACCGCTCGTCGAGGGCCTGACGCAGGTCCGCGGGCACGCTCTCCTCGGGCCAGACGCCGCCGGAGCCGCGGGGTGCGTGGGTGCCGGGGCTGTCCGCCTTGGCGCTGTAGGTGTCCGAGCTGAGGGCGACGACGGAGTAGACGCCCTGGCCGCTGCTGGCGAGTCCGTCGACGAGGTCGTTGAGCCAGGTCGCGGTGTCGGGGCTGTGCTGGCTGTCGGTTCCGGCGCCGCCGGTGTCGGGGGCGCTGCGGGCCGTCTCCTTGGCGACGGCGAAGCCGCCGACGGCCTGGCTCTGGGCGGTCTGCCGCTTGGCGTCGAGCAGTCCGTTCTTGACCTGCCCGATGACGACGACGCCGAGGAGCAGGACGACGCCGAGGGACATCAGCAGGGTGGTGGCGACCACGCGCAGCTGGATGTTGCGGCGCCAGAGCCGGGCGGCGGGCTGGAGGGGCCGCCGGGCCCAGCGCACGAACGAGCGGAGCACCGGCAGCAGACCCGTCAGGGGGTCCGCGTGCCGGCTCTCCATCCGCTCACGCTCGTACGCGGTGGCCACGTCAGCCCGGTCCGGCCTTGTAGCCGACGCCGCGGACGGTCACCACGATCTCGGGGCGCTCGGGGTCCCGCTCGACCTTGGAGCGCAGCCGCTGGACGTGCACGTTGACCAGGCGGGTGTCGGCGGCGTGCCGGTAGCCCCAGACCTGTTCGAGCAGCACTTCGCGGGTGAAGACCTGCCAGGGCTTGCGGGCGAGCGCGACCAGCAGGTCGAACTCGAGGGGGGTCAGCGCGATGGGCTGGCCGTCCCGCTTGACCGAGTGGCCGGCCACGTCGATGACCAGGTCACCGATGGTGAGCTGCTCCGGCGTGGGCTCTTCGGCCCTGCGCAGCCGGGCCCGCACGCGGGCGACGAGCTCCTTGGGCTTGAACGGCTTGATGACGTAGTCGTCGGCCCCGGACTCCAGGCCCACGACGACGTCGACCGTGTCGCTCTTCGCGGTGAGCATGACGATGGGGACCCCGGACTCGGCCCGGATCTGGCGGCATACGTCGATGCCGTCCCGTCCGGGGAGCATGAGGTCGAGGAGGACCAGATCAGGCTTGGTCTCACGGAATGCGGCGAGGGCCTTGTCACCGTCGGCCACGAACGACGGCTCAAAACCTTCTCCGCGCAGCACGATGCCAAGCATCTCTGCCAGTGCGGTGTCGTCGTCGACGACCAGGACGCGTCCCTTCATAGCGACCATCATCCCATTACCTGATCGTGACCTGGAGCACGAGACGGGCACAAAGCTGCCAGGGCATCGGGTGTGACCGGCGAAACCACGCCGTTTTCGGTGACTATTGCCGTTATCAGGCCTGCGGGTGTGATGTCGAACGCAGGGTTGTACGCCTGGGTGCCGAGGGGTGCCACCGGGTTTCCGGCCGATTCGGTCACTTCGTGCCCTGGGCGCTGCTCGATCTCGATGGACGGGCCGTCGGCGGTGCCCTGGTCGACGGTGGTGGTGGGGGCGACGACGATGAAGGGCACGTTGTGGTACCGGGCGAGTACGGCGAGTGGGTAGCTGCCGACCTTGTTGGCGACGGAGCCGTCCGCGGCGATGCGGTCGGCGCCGATGAGGACGGCGTGGACGTTGCCGGCGGCGAAGAGTGAGCCTGCGGCGTTGTCGGTGAGCAGGGTGTACGCCATGCCGGAGCGGGCGGCCTCGTAGGCGGTGAGGCGGGCGCCCTGGAGCAGGGGGCGGGTCTCGTCGACCCACAGGCGGCGGAGCTGGCCCTGGCGGTGGGCGGCGAGTGCGACGGCGAAGGCGGTGCCCTCGCCGCCGGAGACGAGGGCGCCGGTGTTGCAGTGGGTGAGGATCTGGTAGCCGCCGCCGGGGAGGAGCTCGGCGAGCAGCTGGAGGCCGTGGCGGGCCATGGCGGCGCTGGCCTCCTTGTCCTCGGCGTGCAGGCTGCGGGCCTCGGCCAGGGCCGCCGCGGCGGCGCGTTCGGGGTCGCCCCCGGCGGTGCCGGTGAGGGCGGTCCGGTAGGCGGCCAGGGCCCGCCGGACGCCGTAGGCCAGGTTGACGGCGGTGGGCCGGGCGTGGGCGAGGGATTCGGCGGCCTCGTCCACGTCGTAGCCGCGGACGGCGGCGAGGGCGATGCCGTACGCGCCGGCTATGCCGAGCAGTGGGGCGCCGCGCACGGCGAGGCCGCGGATGGCCTCGACCAGGGCGGGGACGTCGGTGCAGACCAGCTCCACTTCCTCGGCGGGCAGCCGGGTCTGGTCGAGGAGGACGACGACGGGGCCTTCCGGCGGCTCCTCCCAGCGCAGCGCCGGGAGGGGCTCGTCAGGGTTGCCCTTGGAATCATTGGCCAGAGTTACCACGTACTGATCACCCATCTGCTCAGTCTGCCGTGAACGGCAGCACGTTTTGAACGGTTGCGGCACTCCGCATCCGCAGGTACAAGCCCGCTTCGCCCATGGCACGATGGCCACCGTCCCGCCGTTGGACGAGTAGGTAGCGCAGTAGCGAAGGAGCGACGATGAACGACTCTCCGGGCTGGGCCTCGCCCGGATCCTCCCCCTCCGGCGAACCGGGCCGCACCGACGGCCCCGGTGCGCCGCAGGACGCTGCGCCGCAGAACTGGTCCGAGCAGCAGCCGCCCGCGGGCCAGTGGAAGACCGCAGGCGGCTGGGGCGCCCCGCCTCCGCCCAGCGGCCCGGTGTGGGGCAGCCCCGCGCCGGCCGGCTGGCAGCAGCCGCACTGGGGTGCCCCGCCGTCCCCCAAGCCCGGTGTCATCCCGCTGCGTCCGCTGGGAGTCGGCGAGATCCTCGACGGCGCGGTCTCCACGATGCGCGCGCACTGGCGCACCGTGCTCACCATCTCCTTCGCGGTCTCGCTGCTGACCCAGGGCGCCATGCTGCTGCTCCAGGGGTTCATGCTCGACGACAGCGAGACGCTCAACTCCCTGGAAGGCCGTACCGACCCCTCGTTCAGCGACGTCATGAACGCCGTCGGCGGCACGCTGGCCGCCGGGGGGCTCGCCCTGGTCATCACCCTCCTCGGAACGGTGATCGCCACGGCGATGCTCACCATGGTCGTCAGCCGGGCCGTCCTCGGCCGCGAGGTGACCCTGGCCGAGGCGTGGTCCGATGCCCGCCGCCAGCTGCCGCGCCTGTTCGGGCTGACGCTGCTGCTCACCCTGATCGGCGCCGGGATCATGGCCGTCGGCATCGTCCCAGGAATCCTCGTCGCGGCCGGCGGCGCAACGGCCGCCGGTGTCGGCCTGGCGCTCCTCGGCGGCGCGGTCGCCCTCGGCGTGATCGTCTGGCTGATGATCCGCTTCAGCCTCTCCTCACCCGCCCTCATGCTGGAGAAGCAGGGCGTCCTGAAGTCCATGGCCCGGTCGGCCAAGCTGGTCCGCGGGTCGTGGTGGCGCATTCTGGGCATCCAGTTGCTCACCATGATCCTCGTCTACATCGTCTCGTCGATCATCCAGATTCCCTTCGTGCTGGCGGGCATCTTCACCGGAAGCGACAGCTTGTCGTCCTTCGCATCGGGCGACCAGGCGAACCTCGGCTGGACGTACCTGATCGTCATCGGGATCGGGGCCGTCATCGGATCCACCATCACCTTCCCCATCAACGCCGGCGTTACCGCCCTGCTCTACATGGATCAGCGGATCCGTCGCGAGGCCCTCGACATCGAACTGGCCCGTGCCGCGGGCGTCCCCGGCTACGCCGACGCCCTCGGCGGGAGCGGCGCACCCGGCAACAGCTCAGCCACCGGGGGCTGATGCCGGTGTCGGGGGAGGACGTACCGGTCACCATTCCCCGCGGCCCCGCCCGAGAGGCCGCCGAGGACGAGCTGTCCAAGGGCATCTACCACCGCGACGACCCGAGCCTGTTCGAACGCGCCCTGAACTGGCTCTGGGAGAAGGTCTCCCACCTGATGGACGCCGCCTCCGGGGTCACCCCCGGAGGCACCGTCGGCGTGGTGGCGATCATCGTCCTGGTCGTGCTGCTGGTCGTCGCCCTGCGGCTGCGGCTCGGCAGGCTGCGCGCGCAACCCACCACCGGCACCGGGCTGTTCGCTGACGCTCCCCGGACCGCCGCCGAGCACCGGGCCGCCGCCGAGGAACACGCGCACCACGGCCGGTGGAGCGAGGCCGTCCAGGAACGGATGCGCGCGATCGTGCGCTCCCTGGAGGAACGTGCCCTGCTCGACCCGCGCCCCGGCCGGACCGCGGACGAGGCCGCCGCCGAGGCAGGCCGTCCCCTCCCCGACCACGCCGCGCGCCTCGCGGACGCCGCCCGCACCTTCGACGACGTGACCTACGGGGACCGCCCGGGCACCCCTGTCGCCTACGCGGCCCTGCGCGAACTCGATGCCGAAGTGCAAGGCACCAAGCCCCGGTTGGCCGACAGCGGCGCGGCCGCCGGAGGTTCCCGCCCGTGACCGACACCCTGTCCCCGGCCCAGGCAGCCACGCCGGCCACCACGTCGGCCTCCCCGACCGCGGGCCAGCTGTGGACGCGCTCGCGCACCCTGCTCGTGGCGTTCCTCGTCCTGATCGTCTTCGGCGTCCTGTACGCCGCCGTGCGTTCCGGTGAGAACCATGACGCACTCGACCCCCGTTCTCCCGACCCGTCCGGCAGCCGGGCCGTCGCTCAACTCCTCCACGACCAAGGTGTGACCACCACGGTCGTCACCACCACGGACGAGGCCGTGGCCGCCGCCGGACCCGACACCACCGTCCTCGTCACCGTGCCCGACCTGTTGACGAAGCGTCAGCAGGACGCGGTGCATGACGCGATGGAGCGGGCGGGCGGCCGTATCGTCCTCCTCTCCCCCAGCGAGCCCTCCATCGGACGGCTCGCCTCGGGCGTCCGCTCCACGGGGCCCGTCCCCGTCCACGTCCTCGAGCCCGGGTGCGACCTGGCCGCCGCCCGCACTGCCGGCTCCGCCGAAATGGGCGGCAGCGGGTATACGACGTCCTCGCGGGACGCCGACCAGTGCTACCCCAACGCCCCGGGCGACTTCACCCTGCTGCGGCTGCCCGCGGCCAGCGGCGGCGACACCGTCGTCCTCGGCACCCACACCCTCCTGCAGAACGAGAACATCGCCGAGCAGGGCAATGCCTCGCTCGCCATGCAGATCCTCGGCGCGCACCCGAAGCTCGTCTGGTACCTCCCCTCACTCGCCGACGCCTCCGCCTTCGGCGGCGGACAGCAAAGCTTCCTCGACCTGATCCCCGACGGCTGGAACTGGGCCGTCCTGCAGTTGTTCATCGCCGCCGCCTTCGCGGCCCTGTGGCGCGCCCGCCGTCTCGGCCCCGTCGTCGCCGAGCGGCTGCCCGCCACCGTCCGCGCCGCGGAGGCCACCGAGGGACGTGCCCGCCTCTACCGCCACGGCCGGGCCCGTGGCCGGGCCGCAGAGGTGCTGCGCACCGCCGCACGCGACCGGCTGGCCCCACTGGTCGGCATCCCTCCGTCCCAGGCCCACGACCCGGCCGCCCTGGCCACCGCCGTGGCCGCCCGGCTCGACGACCCCGCCGTCGACCCGCACAGCCTGCTCCACGGTCCACCTCCCCCCGATGACGCGGCCCTGCTGCGTCTCGCCGACGACCTCGACGCACTGGAACGCCGCGTCCTTCTCAACGAGAGGAAAGCAACCCCGTGAGCGCCGCCCCGACCGCCGACAGCGCCCGTGCCTCCCTGGAGGCCCTCCGCACCGAAATCGCCAAGGCCGTCGTCGGCCAGGACCCGGCCGTCACCGGCCTGGTCGTGGCCCTGCTCTGCCGGGGTCACGTCCTCCTGGAAGGCGTGCCCGGAGTCGCCAAGACCCTCCTCGTGCGCGCCCTGGCCGCCTCCCTCCGACTGGAGACCAAGCGGGTCCAGTTCACCCCTGACCTGATGCCCGGCGACATCACCGGCTCCCTCGTCTACGACGCCCGCACAGCCGAGTTCTCCTTCCAGGCAGGCCCTGTCTTCACCAACCTGCTGCTCGCCGACGAGATCAACCGCACCCCGCCCAAGACCCAGGCATCCCTCTTGGAGGCCATGGAGGAGCGCCAGGTGTCCGTCGACGGCATCCCCCGGCCGCTACCCGAGCCGTTCCTCGTCGCGGCGACGCAGAACCCCGTCGAGTACGAGGGCACCTACCCGCTCCCCGAGGCCCAGCTGGACCGCTTCCTCCTGAAGCTGATCCTCCCGCTGCCGTCCCGCGAGACCGAGATCGACGTGCTCACCCGCCACGCCGACGGCTTCAACCCCCGGGACCTGGACTCCGCCGGTCTGCGGCCGGTCGCCGGCCCCGCCGACCTCGACGCCGCCCGGGCCGCCGTTGCCAAGACGTCGGTCTCCGCCGACATCACGGCCTACATCGTCGATATCTGCCGAGCCACCCGTGAATCCCCCTCTCTGACGCTCGGTGTCTCCCCCCGGGGAGCCACCGCCCTGCTCGCCACCGCCCGCGCCTGGGCCTGGCTAACCGGCCGCGACTACGTCATCCCCGACGACGTCAAGGCCCTCGCCCTCCCCACGCTCCGGCACCGCATCCAACTGCGGCCCGAAGCCGAGATGGAAGGCACCACACCCGACTCGGTCATCACCTCGGTCCTCGCCCGCGTCCCCGTACCGCGCTGAGACGGGCGACGACCGACCATGGCACTCACCGGACGTACCGCCCTGCTGGCCGCCCTCGGCGCCTTCGCCGTCGGTCTGCTGCTCCCCGGCTGGAACGGCATCCTGCTCGTCGAAGGCATCCTTCTGTTCGGAATTCTGTGCGACCTCGTGCTCGCCGCGCCAGTACGAAAGCTCCATTTCACCCGATCCGGTGAGACATCAGTTCGACTCGGTGAAACGGCGGAAGTCGTGCTCACCGTGACCAACCCCGGCCGGCGCCCGCTGCGCGCCCACCTCCGCGACGCCTGGCCGCCCAGCAGCTGGTACCGGGGGACGGAGGTGGCCGCGTCGCGTCACCGGTTGACCATCCCGTCAGCCGAACGCCGCCGCGTCACCACCACCCTGCACCCCACCCGCCGCGGCGACCGGCACGCCGAACGCGTCACCGTCCGCTCCTACGGACCCCTCGGCCTGGCCGCCCGGCAGGGTTCCCACCGCGTCCCCTGGACGGTCCGGGTCCTCCCGCCCTTCCACAGCCGAAAACACCTGCCGTCGCGCCTGGCCCGCCTCCGAGAGCTCGACGGACGCACGTCCGTGCTCATCCGGGGCCAGGGCACCGAGTTCGACTCGCTCCGCGAGTACATCCCAGGCGATGACACCCGTTCCATCGACTGGCGGGCCACCGCACGCCGGGCCACCGTCGCCGTCCGCACCTGGCGCCCCGAACGCGACCGCCACATCCTCATCGTCCTCGACACCGGCCGCACGGCCGCCGGCCGCGTCGGCGACGCCCCACGACTCGACGCCGCCATGGACGCCGCCCTGCTGCTCGCCGTCCTCGCGGGCCGCGCCGGCGACCGCGTCGACCTGCTGGCCTACGACCGCCGCGTACGCGCCTCCGTCCAGGGCCGTGCCGCCCGCGACATGCTCCCCGCCCTGGTCAACGCCATGGCACCGCTCGAGGCAGAACTCGTCGAGTCCGACGCCCGCGGTCTGGTCGCCACGGTCCTCCAACGGGCCACACAGCGCTCGCTCGTCGTCTTCCTCACCGGGCTCGACGCCGCGCCGATGGAAGAGGGCCTGCTGCCCGTCCTCCCCCAGCTCACCCACCGCCACGAGGTCCTCATCGCCTCGGTGGCGGACCCCCGCATCGAAGAGATGGCGCAGGGCCGTCACAGCTTCGACGCCGTGTACGCGGCCGCGGCCGCCGAACAGGCACGAGCTGAGCGCCGCCGCGTCGCCCAGCGCCTTTCCCGGCACAACATCACCGTCGTCGACGCCCCGCCCTCCGACATCGCCCCGGCGCTGGCGGACGCCTACCTCGGCCTCAAGGCCGCCGGCCGACTGTAGGACCGAAGACGAAGGCTTCTGGAGGCAGGAGGGGGCGACTGCTCCTTGCCTGCCTCCTGGCGGCTCTGCGTATCGGGGGACAACACAAAAAAGCCTCAGCCCCCGAGTCGAAACTCAGGGGCTGAGGCTAATAATTGTTCGGCGGCGTCCTACTCTCCCACAGGGTCCCCCCTGCAGTACCATCGGC